>CATOLC010000167.1 GCA_951800855.1 uncultured Ruminococcus sp. | reverse complement strand
CTGCGCCCCTCTGCTCCCAAAGCAGATGCGCTACCGGACTGCGCTACGCCCCGTCAAAATCGAATGCAAAGATAAGATTTGAAATGAAATTATCCAATTTTTTATTAGTTTTTTTATTTAAATTCTGGTTCTGTTTCGGGATATGTATATATGTTTTATTTTCAGTGTGTTATAAGTTTAAAATGTATGCTTTGGAGTATTTATGAGCATTATGTTTTTTATAAAAAGAGAGTATTTTGTTGATTTAGCGTAATAGTCCATTCTACCGATGAAGAAGAAGTTGAAAAGTTTTAACGTGTATGTATATTATTCAAAAGATACATAAATTATTGCATGTCAGTGTATTATTAATATTTTTTGTACTGTTTTTAACTAACATGAAAATATCTACAGCGTTTATATAGTAAATAATTTTAATAGAAGGTGTATTCGATTACCGACTATTTTAAATATTAATAATTAAAGATTTAGACCATGCAAACAAGTAAAAACATTCAAAACAATGAAGATTACCAAAACAAATTTAGTCAATCTTCTCATTCAGGTTCATCCGTAGGTAGTGAAAACTATAAAGGCCAACAATTGAACCGGGAACATTCTGATACTGTTCAGGCTGGGGAGCATAATTACCAATCAGATGAAACGCAATACGGTAAAATTCGGGAAAGTGAATCCGGTATGGGGTCTGTTGAAAAACGGGGTGAAAATTTGCGAAATAAAATAAATGACGGAGTCCGTAATGCCGGAGAAAAAGTTAATGAATATACAGAACGTACTGAGAATAAGATAGGTGAGTGGGCTGATAAAGCAAAAAATAAAATGAGCGAATGGTCCGATAAAGCCAAAGACAAAGTAGATGATTTAATGGGTAAGAGCAATACTGAAAAGGCGGAAGAGAAGTATGAGCAAGCAGAGAAAAAGATGGACAAAGCCGAAAAAAAGATAGATAAGGCTCAAGAAAAATTTGCTAAAGGCTATGAGAATGATGGTTTGAGGAAAATGGAAAAAGCGGAGAAAAAAATGGATAAGGCGGAAGAAAAAATTAAGGATGCTCATGAAAAACTGAGTCAAGGGACTGATGCTTACACTTCTGCTGCTCATACCACTAATAATAGAGTGGAAGATTATAAAAAACAAGCAGGGAAAGGAAATCCTTTCGATAACAGGGATAATATACATCAAGGAAATATCCGTTAATCAGAGTTTCTGATGCCGGACTATATTTTTCTATTAAACAATAAAAAAATTAATCATGAAAGAAGAAAGTAAAAAAACGAAGACCAGAAGTACTGCTTCCAGAAGCAGCGAAACTTCTAAAAAACGCACTACCAGTAAAAGTAATGAAGGCAAGAGCGTACAAGCAAAATCTTCCAAATCAGGTCAAAGCAATAAGATGGAAAAATAAACCACAGAAGTTGCTTTTAAAGTTAGCTTGTATTATTATTTCAAAGAAGAAAGAGTCCGGTATTTTAATACTGGGCTTTTTTTTGCAAGTAGGAATATTTGAAACGATACATATAGC
>CATOLC010000166.1 GCA_951800855.1 uncultured Ruminococcus sp. | reverse complement strand
CTCCCGACCAGGCTTTTTTAATAATATTCAAATGATTTCAATTTTTTCCTGCACAGATTCTTCCCAAAAACCGAGACAGTTAATCTTTTTTACTTTGTAAAATATTTATAAATTATAACTTTTTAATTTTAAACCAAAAATGCCCTCACACTGATAACAGCTAATATAATCGTAGTTAAATCTGCAAGTAATGCGCTTGGGATTGTATATTTTGAATTTTTTATGCCTATGGACCCTAAATATACCGCTGCAGTATAAAATGTTGTTTCAGTCGCCCCCATCACTATCGAAGCTATGTTTCCTATGCTGCTGTCGGGCCCATATTCAGAAAACAGATTATCTAAAAGAGCAATAGTTCCACTGCCAGATATTGGTCTTAAAATCGCAAGAGGGACAACCTCAGGAGGAAATCCAATCTTATTGGCAAATGGTGCAATAAATGAAGTAAAAATATCTAAGGCTCCAGAAGCTTTAATCATACTTATAGCCGTTATAAGCCCAATTAATGACGGAGCTATTGAAACCGACACCCCCAGGCCATCTTTTGCCCCATTTAAAAATATATCAAATATAGGAAGATTCTTTACAATTCCTGATATTATAATTATTGAAATCACTATTGGCACAGCCCAAGAACCTATATTGCTCATTCTTTACATACCTTTTCAAAAATTTTACATGCAGTAATCCCCAATATAAGCGAGATTATCGACGTTAACCACAACACAGGGATAATACTAAAAGGAGAAGTTGAACCATGTTTTTGGCGCATAACTAACAAAAATGTTGGTATAAACTGCAAAGAGGCTGTGTTCATTACCACAAACATAGCCATTCCAGGGGTCACCGTCGAAGGATTGCTGTTGGTTTTGTTCATCTCCTTCATTGCCATCACTCCAAAAGGAGTCGCAGCGTTGCCAAGTCCTAGAAAATTAGCAATTATATTCATACATATGGCATTAGACGCAGGAGTATTCACAGGATATTCCGGGAAAAGAAGTTTAAGAACGGGAGAAAACAGGCGTGATAGTAACGAAGTTAAACCGCCAAACTCAGCTATTTTCATAAGCCCTCCCCAAAAAGACATCATTCCAAGCATAGATATTACTAAAGTTACAGCCTCTCCAGCTCCAGTGAAAATCGCTTCAGACAAAGCGTCCATTCTATTAGTAATAACTGCACAAAACACACTTATCAGCATCATAAAAGTCCATATGTAATTTAACATGATTCAACCACCTATCGTAATATCTTCTATTGAAATTTCCTCTTTTTAAAGTTTTAAACGTATGAATTTTTATATATAAAACTTCTAAACAGACTTTTATTTATTTTTATTAATATTATGAACACTAAACTAAATATTCCAAAATTTTATCCGGTATAGCCACTTTGTGTTACTTTTTTAATTCCTGCTGAAAAATTTACACTTTTTAATAATATATCGGCAATATAGTATAAAAGGCTCTCTATAAGCTAGAGAGCCAAATCAGATAGTCTTAAATAATTCCTAGTTTAAGAGTTTATACCAC
>CATOLC010000165.1 GCA_951800855.1 uncultured Ruminococcus sp. | reverse complement strand
TTCCTATTCCAAACCCAACTGATGTTAACTTTGGTCCACCTAATTCCTGAGATAAATTATCGTACCTTCCACCCCCACAAACTGCCAAATTATCCCCACTTTCAGTATCAATAAACTCGAAAACCGTTTTTGTATAGTAATCCAGCCCTCTGAAAAGATACGGATTGACTTTTGCATCAATTCCGAAAGCATTTGTATAATCTTTTACTCGTTGAAAATGGTCAGCACAGTCCGGACAAATATACGCCAATGATAAGGGGGCTTTGTTCAATATTTCTTTGCAAGATTTATTTTTACAATCAAAAATTCTTAAAGGGCTTCTTTCCAAACGGCTTCGGCACGTGTCGCAAAGAAATTTCTCATTTGATTTAAAAAAAGATTTCACATATTCCATATAATTCCCCTGACACCCAACGCACCCAATTGCATTTATCTGTACCTGGATATTTTTAAGTCCCAGTTTCTCCAAAATATTTTTTGCTAAAAATATTATTTCAGCATCAGCAACAGCCGAATTGCCACCAATTGCCTCTACTCCAAACTGAAAAAATTCACGGAATCTTCCCGATTGGGGCTTTTCATAACGATAGCATGAAGATATGTACATAAGTTTTAACGGTAAAACTTGATTATGCATTCCATTTTCGAGTACAGCTCTAATCACGCCCGCAGTCCCCTCTGGGCGAAGAGAAACTTCTCGATTGCCTTTATCTTTGAAAGTATACATTTCTTTCTCTACTATATCGCTAGCTTCTCCTGTTGCTCTCTTAAAAAGCCCTGTTGACTCTACAACAGGAGTCCTTATTAACTTAAAACCACAAAGCTCTGCCTGTTCTTTCATTATTTTTTCTATGTACTCCCATTTTTCAACTTCTCCTGGAAGTATGTCCTGCATTCCCCGCATTCTATTTGCTATAAGGTTCATCTTCTATTCCTCCCCTTTTGCTTTTCACCCTTTTTCTTTATTTTTTCTTTTTATTAAGTATTAAAATCTAAAATCACTAAATATTTTTGGAAATTCAAAATGTTTTATTAATTTGCAGAAAAAAACTCCTCCGGTACATATTTGGTAACAGCGGGAGGAGCAAGCCGAAAAGCAGACTTTTAAATTAACTAAACCATGGGTCTGCCTATGTTTCGCCAGTCCAAGTCGCCTCTTTCCAAGCCATGAATTAAAATTTCAGCAGTTGCTATATTTGTAGCATAAGGAATTGTATGTACATCACAAAGTCTGAGCAAATCGGTTTCTTCCACACCTATCAGCTCTGGATGTACGCCATCACGGAAAAATATTACCATATCAATCTCGCCACAAGAAACTCTGGAAGATATCTGATGACAGCCTCCCTGAGAGCCACTTAATAAACTCATAATCCTAAGACCAGTTGCCTCGGAGACTATTTTGCCGGTAGTTGCAGTAGCACACAATTTATGCCTGCTAAGTAACCCACAATAAGCTATACAGAACCTAACCATAAGCTCCTTTTTGGAATCCTGAGCAATCAATGCAATATTCATTATACTTCCCCCTAAATTAAAAAAACATCATATTATTATAAGATAATATATCAAATTTTACAAT
>CATOLC010000164.1 GCA_951800855.1 uncultured Ruminococcus sp. | reverse complement strand
GATATGGGAGGACAGATAGATGCAGTTGTAGATGGAGGAAAATGTAGTATAGGGGTTGAGTCCACGGTTGTGAGTTTTTTAGGAGAAACAGCGATTTTACTGCGTCCTGGTGGCGTATCTGCTGAGGAAATTAGAGAAACTATTGGAGATTTAGAAATAGATAAAGCAGTCTTTAGTAGCCTTGACAAAGAAAGCAAGCCATCTTCTCCCGGAATGAAATACAAGCATTATTCTCCAAAAGCAGAATTGATTTTAATTAAAAGTAAGCAGGAAAAATATATAAGTTTTGTAAATTCTCAAAAGGGAGATAGAATTTATTCGCTTTGTTTTGACGAAGATATTGAATTAATAAAGAAAAACGCTTTTTCATACGGAAAAACGAGTGATTCCAGAGAACAGGCTAGAAATTTATTTGAATGCTTAAGAAAACTTGATGATTTAAACGCAAAGACTATTTATGCGCGGGTGCCAGAGCAAAATGGTGTAGGTCTTGCCGTTTATAATAGACTTATCCGAGCTGCGGGATTTAAGATTATTGACTTAGACCAGTGATACAGTAGAGAATATACCCAAATAATATATTTTTTAAGAACAACTCTATAATTTAATTAAAATCCAACCAAAAACTAAAATTCGCTTGATTAAATAAATTTATAATGGTATTATATAAAATATAATTTATAAAGGAGAATAAAAAATGAACAAATTTTTAAAAAACTTGTTGTTATTATCGGTTATAGGGATTACTATAGTATTATTCAATCCAGCACATGCTTTTATTCCGGAGGAATGGCAAACAGTTATCGATTATTCTAAAAATTTGCCAAAGAAAATGAGTAATACAGATAAGATTAAAGCTATACAAGAGCGTTTTAGTATAGGTTCTGATGCATTAGCGAGAGCATTTTTGATTTCTAATTTTTTAACTCCAGAATTAGCAGACCAAATGTTTAACAATAGATATATTAAGGACAATCCTTATTATAGTTATTTTCCTGTTCCCATTTTAATGGATTCGTCTGTGGAAGATTATCAAAAGGGAGTTTCGTTGACGATATGGGTTCAAAAAAATATTGAGCAGGATAGCAGAGATAAAAATTCTATTAATATATATTCAATACTGTGGGGATGTTCTTTTGATAAAGTAAAAGCTATTTTCGAGGATAAATATGGTATTGGTATTTAAGCATATTGAGGCGTTTTAAATATATTGGTAATTTATATAATGGTGAAATAGTTTTAATCTCTTTTGTTGAGTGTTCAGCTGCTATAGTTAAATGACTTAAAAAAGTAAATAAAAGAAAGTGTTCATTTTTGTCAAACAACAAAAAGGAACCAAAAAATGTTTAAAAGGGGGATTTCGATTCCCCCTTTTAATTCCCCCTAAACGACCGGGCTGCTGCCCGGTCCCAGCTTTCTAATCTTTTTACTCAGTAAGTTTAGAATACACTTTTCAAGTTATTCGACTATATGTCTAAATACCTTGTAGAGTTAAGAACCAAGAGTGTCTCGGGGAAAGCTCAGTCGTTTAGGTAGGGGGGTGTGAATTGTGTGAAAGCGAGAAGAGGCCTTTAGGCTTTTTAGGAATTACCC
>CATOLC010000163.1 GCA_951800855.1 uncultured Ruminococcus sp. | reverse complement strand
CCCTAACTATTTACAAAAAGGAGGCGTATTATGTTCATTATATTTCAAATATTAATAGCTTTATTTCCAATTATTCCATTAGTTTATATTGCAATAAGGGCTTATCAATTTGATATTACACTAAATAAAAGAAGAAATATAAGAGACAAACAAATATCTTTTAATAAAATACAAGATTTTTTTCCAAAAGCACTAAAACAAAAATTAGAAAATGATCATACCATTATAAAAAGATTTGCTAATGAAATAATACATTCCTATCAAAAATTGTTTTTTTCATTATGCATATATATTATATTTTGGATAATTTATTTTGCCATTTTAATCACAAGAATAGTTTTAGTTTTTAACAATTATTATAAATTTTTAGAACCTCGAAAATATGGTTGTGTTATCGGTTCAATTTTAATGAGTATTTTGATATTATATTGGTTTTTATTAACACCAATTTTTGAATTTTTTCATTGGTATAAATTTGCTAATTTAGGATATCATGTATGGGCTTTTCTACAATACGCTACAAAAAAATCGAAACACTGTTTATACTTATCGCAAAATATTTATGCGAGATTGTTTTTTCATTCTTTCCACTGTTAGCATATATTAATACTTTAAAATTATTGTTTATACTTATTGAAGTCAAAATAACATTTTGGATTGCACTATCATTGTTAATGTTATATCAATATATGGTATTAAAAATATTCTCTTGGGTATTACAGAATATAATAATATTCACTATTAGAAAGTTTAATCATCTACATTTTCTAAAAAAATATACTGAAAACCAGATTCTATATTCACTTTTTAAAAATTGTACATATTTATCAATGGTACTTGTGTATGCTGTAGCAATAGATTCAGATAAATCTGCTACTCCGATAGCTGCTGCCATAGGAATTTTATTTTTAATTGATACATTTTTTGCTCAAGAAAAAGCAATACAAGAAAAAATTAAAAATAATACTTAAAACCACTACAGTGTCCATATGCTAAGCAGATTCCCCCGCCGCCGTTTTTCTCCCGACTTCGGGGGATTGTGCTTTCAAGCCTTAACCTCCATCCCGTTCTTGAAAGTGAAGCGGATGTCCTCCCTGCTGTGCACCGTGGCGTACTCCACAAGGCTGTACCAGTCGTCCTCGTTAAATGCCGTGAGCGGGCCGTCCAGCTTTTCCAGGGCGGAAACAAACCTCCCGATCTTCTCCCGCTTCGCCTGCCGCTCCGTGATGGCCTGGCTGACTTCCGAAAGCCGCTCCTTCGCCCGGTTGAACCGCTCTGCCAGCCCGTCGTATTTCTTCTGGTACTCCGTCTGGTCAAGGGCGACGCAGGCGTTCTCCGCCACGCACTGTTCAATCAGCTCCGCCACCACGTTCATCTCCTCCTGCAGCCGCAGGCGCTCCGCCTCCAGCTCCGCGGTTCCGAAAAGCGTATCTTTTATGGAATCGTAATCCTCCCGCACGCCTTACTTCTCTGCAAAGATGGCATTGGCCGCTTTCAGGAAAAGAGCCTGGATGGTATCTTCGTCAAGGTGCGGCGTGCCGCATTTCTCCCCGCCGTCAAATTTGTGGTTGCACTGCCAGATGACCTTGCGGTACTTGCTGTTGGAATGCCACACCTTGGAGCCATACCAGCCCCCGC
>CATOLC010000162.1 GCA_951800855.1 uncultured Ruminococcus sp. | reverse complement strand
GGGGAAAACTTTGAGTGGACAGATATGTACAAAGGTTTTGCCGAAACCGCAAAAGAAGAAGGCTTTAATAAAATCGCTTTCCAAATGGAGCAAGTTGCGAAAATTGAAAAGGCGCATGAGGAACGTTATCTTGCCCTGTTAGAAAATGTAAAAAACGGCAAAGTATTTGAAAAGAATGACAAGACCGTATGGGTATGTGATATCTGCGGTTATCGTCATGAAGGCGAAAAAGCTCCGGGAGCATGTCCGGTATGCGGCTACAGCCAAGCTCATTTTGCCGAAGAAGCAAAAAATTACTAAAAAACATTAAAAAAATAAAAAATTTTGCAGACGCATTTTCCCTTATAAATAAAGGATGATGCGTCTTTTTTTTGAATATTTGCGAATTATTCTACTTTACAAACGGACTGTTTTTATTGTATATTAAAAAAGTAGAAATATATAAACAAAAAAGAACATAAAAAATAGTATCGATAAGTGAGGTGAAAAAATGGAAAATTTAACAAAATGGGTGATTCAGTTACAGGGGGGTAATGAAGATGCCTTTCAGAAGATCTATGATTTACTATATCGAAAAGCATATTATACCGCATTAAAAATAAGCAATTATTGTGAAGCAGATGCACAGGATATTGTGCAAGAAACTTTTATGGAAGTTCATCGTTCCGTCAAGAAGCTGCAAAATCCAGAATATTTTAAAACATGGATGATTAAAATTCTTATTTCCAAATGTTCACATAAGTTCAGAGATAATCGTGATATGTTTATCGAACCGGAAAAGTTTGCGAAAATGGAAGGCTTTGTGGAAAAAAGAAATTATATGTTGCCTGATGATAAGTTGAATAATGAAGAAGAAAAGAAAATTCTGTTATCACTTGTGGATCAATTAAAGCCGAAACAAAAAGAGGTTTTATTATTGCAGTATTTTGAACAGCTTTCAATTAAAGAGATGGCAGATGTGTTAGAGATTCCGGAAGGAACTGTTAAAACGAGAATCATGTATGCGAAGGATCAATTAAAACACTTAGTTGATGAATATGAAAAAAAAGAAGGAAGATCGCTTGGATTTAAAGCAGATGCGCTCGGTGCGGCATTAATGATTGCGCTTATGAGTGAATATGATGCGATGGTTGAAAAAACGATCACTTGTTATAAGCTGAAAACGAAGAAAACTAATCCGTACTCTTGGTTGTCGGGAGTAGGTATTGCCGTATGTTCAGCGACAATGATTGTGATGGGCGCCGGAATTTATTCAGAACTGAATCATTCTTCTAATGCGGAAGCTGTAGAACAGCAGGCTTTTGAAGCAGTAATCTATCGCGGTAAAACGATTATGAATTGTCGGGATGCGTATTATACCTTAAAGGAATGGGCGCAAAATCCGAAAAGAATGGCTTTGAAAGATGATAGTGAAGTGCTTGAAATCACACCGGTATATGAATCTTTGAAAAAGTATCACGGTGTGTATTATGAGAAGCTGATTGCATCTGAATGGGTATCAGCTTTTGAAGCTAGAAAATAGCTTGAAAATATTTTTTCCAAATAGGACGAATTTCTAGGGAAATTAAACATACAAATTTTACACCTTCTTAAGAAGAATGTTGATGTTTTTTCGCTGGCATATTCCCCCACTTGAGTCATAT
>CATOLC010000161.1 GCA_951800855.1 uncultured Ruminococcus sp. | reverse complement strand
CCCACTAGCATTGCTCTATTTTTTACTCTAAAATTATCTGTATTTCCTAAAATAAATAAATTTTCCTCATATGTTTTCCCAAACCCTATTCCAGGGTCTAAACATATTCTATTTAAATCTATTGAAAAACCAATTGCTTTATCTATTTGTTTTTCAAAAAATTTAACCATATCAGACAATTTCCCGTCATGCATTATTATCAGTCCGCATTCTCTATGCGCTACAATTTTAAACATCTCTTTGTTTTTAAACCCAGTTACATCATTTACTATATCAACCCCACAATCCAGTGCTTTTTCCGCCACTTCTGGATAAAACGTATCGATTGAAATAGGTATTTTAATTTTGTCTTTTAATCCCTTAAGCACTTCCTGCAATCTGGACCATTCTTCTAATGAAGAAATTTTTATATAGTCTGGACGAGTAGACTGTGCACCTATGTCCAGTATATCTGCACCCTGTGACTGAATTTCAAGTGCTCTTTTTATAGCTAAATCCGGATTGAACCATCTTCCTCCATCGGAAAATGAATCCGGTGTGACATTAAGTATTCCCATTATATGCTTCTTTTGGCTCAAATCTAGGTTATATTTACCGCATTTAAAAAACTTGTTCATAGTAAAGAATACAGCTCCTCTTTCTTTTGAGGATCAGAACTCAATAAGCCTTTAAGTGCATATGTTTTAGTCTTATTTCCTACAGATTTTACTCCTCTCATAGTCATACACAGATGCTCTGCCTCAATAAACACCGCCACTCCTAAAGTTCCTAAGCCTAAAAAAAGAAAATCCGCAATTTCTTTAGTCATTCTTTCTTGAACCTGAAGCCTTTTAGAAAAGCAATTAACAATTCTTATAATTTTAGAAAGTCCTATTAATTCTCCTCCCTTGGGTATATACGCCACATTCATATGCCCAAAAAAGGGAAGCAAATGGTGCTCACACATGGAATAAAACGGTATATCTTTAATTAATACGATTTCGTTTCCTTGCCCAGGCTCTTTAAACACTTTAATATAATCTTTTGGATTTTCATTAATGCCGGAAAAAATCTCTTCGTACATTTTTGCTACTCTTTGAGGAGTCTCTTTTAGTCCTTCCCGTGATGGGTTCTCCCCGATTGCCTCCAGCAATTCATAAACAAGCTTTTCTATTCTCTTTTTATCTATCATTTTTGCTCCCTATATCCAACTATTTAATTTATATGTAATTAAACTCGATGCCAATTGCATTAATAGAGACATATTTAGAAAAATAAATTTTATTTTTATCAATTTTATTCTTTATCCTAGTATCTTTTTCTATTTCTCTTAAATAATAAAAGAATTTAAAATTGGAAGCCTTAAAAAGCCAGCTTATAGCTTCATTAACTTTTATTTCTTTACCTATTATAATATATATATTTCTTCTTTTTTCTCTTATAGCCTCTTTTATTTTTTCTATCATATAATTATCTGTTTCTTTACTAAATAAGTCAAGTCTAATACCATTTTTATAAATATAATTCTCTTGAGTAGATATACATTTTGGCAATTTAAAGTTATATTTGTCATTTTTAAATAAATAATCAGCTACTGTAAAAGAAGCATATACATCATGGTCCAGTTTTATCATATCATCATTTAAATTAAAATATCTATATTTTCCCGTATTACTGCCACTGTCCCACGT
>CATOLC010000160.1 GCA_951800855.1 uncultured Ruminococcus sp. | reverse complement strand
GTTACAGCACGGTTTTTTAATGCGAAGGATGCAGCGGCAGCAGTTCAGATTGTAAAGGAAGTAAATAAACCTTGTGTAGTAGATCCAGTGATTTTTGAAATTATTAAAGATGAAGCAATGCCATATCTTACAGGGGAAAAAAGTTTAAATGAGAGTGTGGAAGGAATTGCAGCAAGTATCCAATTGTATTTATATGAGTAAGAAAAACAAGGAAAAAAGAAGAATATAGAAAAGATCAATACAAAAGAATAATAGGAGGATGTTAAAATTGACAACAAATGATAAAAAAATAACATTTCGTTTTCTTAGTCTATTAAAGAGGTACCGCAGAAGAATTATATTTTTAATGGTTGCCCTTTTCTTATCTATCGTGTTTTCTTTATTTTCTCCAATGTTAAGCAGAGAATTGATGGATCAAGGGCTGATGAAAGGGAATTTTAAAGTAATTCTCCGCGTGACATTGATGTTGTTTTTTCTCCGGCAGGCGTCTGCGCTTCTTTCCTTATGGATTGAAAAAAAGCGGTTAAGTATTGTATATGATTTTCGTTTTCGCTTGGAACGACAGGCAGTCCATCATATTTTGGCAATTCAGGCGGATTATTTTCACAAGGTAGGACAGTCGGAATTGCTAAATCAGATTGATGTGGATGTAAATTATATTTGCAGCATTTTAAATACCAATACATTGTCGATTATCGCAAGTGTTTTTACCATTGCGGGTGGGATTGGCGCTGCAATTTATATCGATGTAAGGCTTGCCGTTCTATTTTTTTCTATGCTGCCGTTCAAATATTTGATTATCCATATTCACAGCAAACAGCAGAAAAAGAAATTAAATCTCTTTCTGGAAAAAAGTATGGCTTATGCGCGCTGGTTCAGTGAAGTGGTAACCGGAATGATGGACATTCGAATCTTTGGATTAGAACAAAAGAAACAAGAAGAATTTACAAAGATGGATGGAGAGAAAATTGCGGCGCATAAAAGTATGGATGCTTTATCACAGTATCGGAGTCTTGCGGACGGAACTTTGGATGCCGTGATGAATCTGCTGATTTTTCTGATTGGAGGTATGTTGATTGTACGGGGAGAATTGACAGTCGGCAGTTTGTATGCATTTCTTAGTTACAGTTCCTACATTATGGCTCCGCTTTCTTCCATTTTAAACTTAAAATTTATTCTTACGAATGTTTTGCCTTCTGCGACAAGATTTTTTGAATTTCTTGACCGGGAAGAAGAACAACAAGAAGTTTTACAAAAAAATTTTGAGATAGAATCTCTTGATAAAAAGAAAAAAGAAGATAGAACTTCAACAACAGAAACAACAGAACTCTATAGAACTTCCTTCTTAAAAACAGGCGATAAAGCGAAAGAAAACGATATAAAAAAGAATGAGATCTCCAGTGATACGTCGTTTCAGAAACTTTATTTTTTCGAAGAAGCGTCTGCGCTAAGAGGTCCTTCGGTTTTTGAAATTGAATACCGCAATGTGTTTTTTCATTATCATTCTGAAACAGAATCCAAGCAGATCCTCAATGATTTTTGTCTGAAAATATCAGCGGGGGAAAAGCTTGCGCTGATCGGTGTGAATGGTTCGGGAAAAACCACGCTGATGCGGTTGCTTTTGCGATTTTATCCGTGTCAGAGAGGTTCTATTTTTCTTCATGGACAGCCGATTGAACTG
>CATOLC010000159.1 GCA_951800855.1 uncultured Ruminococcus sp. | reverse complement strand
GTGGTATACCAGCAATAAATATCAAAATGAAAATACATAATTTGTTAAATCAAGTAATGAGGTGATATAATTTTGATAGAGTATGTTAAAGGTGATTTTTTTGATTATAAAGCAGATATTAGAATTAATACAGTGAATTGTGTTGGTGTGATGGGCGCAGGGGTAGCTTTAGAGTTTAAAAATAAATATCCTGAAATGTATAAATCTTATGTAGAGATATGTAAAAGAAAGGAGATTGCACCGGGCAATCCATTTGTTTGGGAAGAATATGATTTGTTTTCAAGTTGTATAATAATAAATTTACCAACAAAGTTACATTGGAAAAATCCTTCAGAATATGATTATGTTGAACGTGATTTGGTTTGGCTAAGAGACTATTTAAAAGGTAAAAGTGGTGAAATAACGGTTACATTACCGGCTTTGGGTTGTGGACATGGAGGACTAAATTGGGATATAGTAAAAAGTAAAATAAATCATTATTTGTCAGATTTGTCGGCAAAAATTTTGGTGTTTGAACCAGCATCTTCAAATAAGCAATTAGCTGAAATGGATTATAGAGCCAGACTGCAAGGGGATAATGTGACAACTCTTTATCCTAATGATAATAATTATCCTTCTATTTTGAAAGAGAGTCATAAAAAAGAAATATACTGTAAAGGGAATATACAAATATTAAATAGTAAAAAAATAAGCTTAATATTAGGAAATGCAATTAGTGAAAAAGAATCATCAGCTATATATAAGATTTTGGCAGAGATAAAAAAAGAAAATATAGCGGTTGTAATAAATTTAAATAATAGAAAACAGCTTGAATTAGCAAAGTCACTATTGGAAAAAAATTACAAATTAATCATTATTATTCCATATGGAATACTTCAATTTAAATATACTGATGTTTTAAGAAAATATCAAGATAAATATATTTTATTATCTTTTTTGCCTCCGATGCAAGAATTTAAAAAATATGAATATGTAAATTCTTTGAAGAAATGTTTGGGTTTAGCGGACATAGTGTTGTGTTGTTGCGAAAATATTGAAGATGTGGAAAAAAGTATTAAATATCTAAAAGGATATAATAATTTGTTTTATATCTATTATGGCGAAAAAAGTGTAAAAGCATTTGAGGGGCTAAACGCAAATAAAATTAGTATAAGTGCTAGTACAAAAAAGCCTAATGTTACTGTTGTACGACAAATTTTAGATATGGAAAAAGTCAATTAAAATTTTATATAGTGTTCAATAAACAAAAATAAGCATTTGAGTAGAGGCGTTTGTCAGAAATGACAGGCGCTTTTTTGTTGCAGTTTTATGGGAGCCGGGGTGGCTCCTTTTTTCGTTGGAGAAAGGCGGATGAGGGTTGTGGCATCCAGGATTCAGGGGATTACGGTGGAGATTGGCGGGGATACTACGAAGCTCTCCACGGCGCTTTCAAAGGTGAATAAGGAGATAAGGGACACGCAGGCGCAGTTGAAGGACGTGAATAAGCTGTTGAAGCTGGACCCCGGCAATGCGGAGCTGATGGCGCAGAAGCAACGGCTTCTGGCCCAGGCTGTGGGGGAGACCAGGGAGAAGCTGGAGGCGTTGAGGCTGGCGGGGCAGCAGGCGAATGAGGCTCTGGCGAAGGGGGAGATTTCCCGGAGCCAGTATGATGCTCTGCAGAGGGAGATTGTGGAGACGGAGCAGGCCCTGCGGGACTTGGAGAGGCAGGCGGAGCGGTCTTCGGTGGCTTTGCAGAAGAT
>CATOLC010000158.1 GCA_951800855.1 uncultured Ruminococcus sp. | reverse complement strand
AATATATTTTTCCGTCTATAATATCATAACGGAAATCTTTCTCACGAGAATTTATCATTACGTGCTTGGATATTGTTGTAACCTTTCCGGTCTTTGCATTTATTTCATATAGTCCGAATTCTCCCCATCCATAACGCATATAATATATATGATTCTTAAATTGCTTTCCTGACTTTCCAGGTGTTAAATAAGCAATTTCCTCATGCTTTTTTGATGCCATGAAGTAACAGTAAACTGTATTACCTTCATAGTAGAAAATTTTATTTTTCCAGACACCTAAAATATTTGGCAACTCCAACAAATTTCTTCTGTTTGATGAACGTGAATTTATTGTACATATCTTTTGACTTTTATTGTTTCCTCCTATTTTTACTTTATAAATACAACACTTTTTGGGAACCTTTGTTCTTCCACCCAAAGATATTGTATAAAAAGTCTTTGTATAATATACCGTATTCCCGTCTGTCAATACACCACCTACTAGCTTTGTTTTTTTACCGTCTGCGGAAGCCAGAAGAATCCTTTTTTTACCTTTCACGACATAAATTTTCTCTGATGTCAAACCGGAAAAAAAGCTTCCTGTAGCTTTTAAATAAATCTTTGTTTTCCCTACTTCCACTTCTTTATCTACGTGATTTAACGGTGCTGACACAAACTTTTCAGCTGCGTTCACAAAGTTTGATTTTCCACAGAAAAGCAAGCAGCAAATAAATATTATTCCAATAACGCTCCATTTTTTTATCATTTTTTCTCCTCCTCGTTTTTTATAACCATTTGACAGTCTCATAACGTATACCTTTTGGGACGCAAAAACTATTGTGCAAATCCACCAGAAAAAGACGTATTTTATACTTGATTTTCAGATAATAATGTACTAAAATAAATAAAAGCCCACATAAACTGCAACTGTCCCAAAAGGTATACTTTTCGGGACAGCCTTTTATTCAGGGGATTTTTCCAATTTTAAACTTACTTCCCTCGAGCCGGCATTTTTCTTCACTTTCTCATCTTCCCCACCCAACGATAAAAGGTAGAGCGGGCAACTTTGCATTGCTTCGCAGCCTCCACCCCTGTAATTTCTTTTGCCATCCATTTTTTATAAATATGCTTAAAATCTTCCGGCAGCGGCTGCGTGGGCCTTCCAAACCGCACGCCTCTCTGTTTTGCCGCTTCAATGCCTTCTTTCTGCCGCTGTCTGATATTTTCCCTTTCATTTTCTGCCACAAAAGAGAGCAGCTGCAGTACAATATCGCTTAAAAATGTTCCCATCAGGTCTTTGCCCCGCCTGGTGTCTAAAAGGGGCATATCAAGCACCACAATATCAATTTTTTTATCTTTGGTCAGTATTCTCCATTGCTCCAGAATTTCTCTGTAATCTCTGCCCAGCCGATCTATGCTTTTGATATAAAGAAGATCATCCGTTCTAAGTTTCTTCAGAAGCTGCTGGTACCTGGGACGGTTGAAATCTTTTCCGGACTGCTTATCCACAAAAATATTGTTTCTTGGCACATTCATTTCATCCAATGCCGCAAGCTGTCTGCTCTCGTTTTGCTCTCTTGAACTGACGCGCGCATAACCATATGTATTACCCATATTATCCTCTCCTTAAGCTTTATCTTACGTAAAAAAGAGCAGCTATAAACAATGTCTATAACTACTCTTACATCTCAAATCATTTGCCTCTCATCTTTGCTTCACCACCCGCTCCTATTTTTGCTTGAATAATTCATACTGCTCCTTTATACTGTTTCTAT
>CATOLC010000157.1 GCA_951800855.1 uncultured Ruminococcus sp. | reverse complement strand
GAGTAGCGGACGCCAAAACTAACATACATTTATTATATTTACACCTTTGGATAGCTAAATCCCTAGCGTGAAATCTTGGGCTCGCTTCAGATTTGTATGAAGTTTCATGTTCTTCGTCCATAATTATCAGACCTAAATTCTTAACCGGAGCAAATATTGCAGTTCTTGTCCCAACAATAAGTTTTGCTTCTCCACTATTTATTCTTTCCCACTCTTTTCGTCGCTCTTTATCTGATAGTTTGCTATGCATATGGGCAACTTTTTCCCCATATCGGGATTTAAAAGTTGAAATCATTTGAGTAGTCAAAGCTATCTCCGGCACCATAAATACTACAGCTTGACCTTTTTCCAAAATAAAATCAATAAGGGAAAGCAAAACCATAGTTTTACCGCTCCCAGTAATTCCCCTTAGCAAAGATATATGCGTCTCATTTTTTATGGCAAAATTTTTTAGTTCATTATAAATCCTCTTCTGATGATAAGTTAAATTTATAGCGTCTCTTTTTATCAACTTATCTTTTAAGACAAAATCTGAATCCGATTTGTCCAAAATACAATATTCTAAAATCCCTTTTTTTAATAAAGTGTTTATTACCCCTCTTTTAATACCTGTAAAATAGCTAATCTCTTTAACAGTTGAAAATTCTCGTTCTTTTAAAAAATCTATTATTTTTTTTTGTTTTTCTGTCAAAGAGCATATAATATTTTCGCTTAATTTTAGCATACTGCTACGCTGTGAAGGCTCTTTAACCTTTCTTATATATCTGAATTTAATTATCCCTAGGCTTTCTAATTTATTTACCGACGCTTGCTTTTTTAATTCTAACTTTTGGCAGCTTTTCCCTTTTAATTCATTTTTCTCTAAAATCAATCTAACGGTCCCTATTTCTTCTTCACTTAAAGCACCTTTTAAATAATAAAATTTTTCTTTATCTACATCTATAATCTTTTCTATTTTCAACCCGTTCTCCAAAGGAAGCATTGCTTTAAATGCACTAAACAAAGTGCAGTAGCAACTTTTTTTCATATATTTTGCTAAAAGTATCATTTCCCTAGTAAACAACGATTCCTCATCTATAACCGCATATATCTCCTTTAGGTTATCAATATCTGCACAGCACAAATCGCTTATCTCAGCTACAACTGCTAATCTCTTGCTATTTGACTTCCCAAAAGGAACTAAAACTCGGATTCCCAAAGAAACTTTTTCTATTAAATAATCCGGGACTTTATAAGAGTAAAGACTATCAAATCCCAATTTTACTTTGTCAATTGCTACTCCTATAATCATACAGTTATTTGTAAAGCTTCCTTTTCTTAGATGTTTTAAGCTAGTAGATTAAATAATTATATGCACTTTATATATAACTAGTCGGCTCCATAATCTCATATTTATGGTCTTTAAACTCTCTTATTGCGACGCTAACAGCCTTTTCTTCCAAAGGTTCTCCTTTTTCGAGCATTTCATCTGTTATTTCTCTTGCTCTTTTGGCAACAGCAATTGCTAAAGCATACTTACTTTTCTTTCCACTTAACATATCATCAATAGACAAAACTTTATACATTTTCAACCCTCTTTTTCAATATAAGATGACCTTTTTACTTTCATGTGTTCAACTTCAACAATTTTAATAATATCTTCCACACATTTTTCTAGCTGGTCATTCACAACTAAATAGTCATAATTAATTGCAGATTTTATTTCTCTTTCTGACTGCTTTACCCGCTCTTTTATAACTGACTCACTATCTAATCC
>CATOLC010000156.1 GCA_951800855.1 uncultured Ruminococcus sp. | reverse complement strand
TACTTTTTCCAATTATCATTACTGTATTTGTCTCATTGGTTCTCCCTGATGCTACTACTTTAGTAGGGATGCTTATGTTTGGTAATATTTTAAAAGAAAGTGGAGTAACACAGCGACTTTCCAAAACAGCTCAAAATGAACTTCTCAATATAATTACAATTTTGCTGGGTTTGTCTGTAGGAGCTACAGCATCAGGAACTGTGTTTCTTAACATAAAAACTTTATCTATTATCTTGTTAGGACTAATTGCGTTTTGTTTTGGGACTGCCGGAGGAGTTTTGTTTGGAAAATTAATGTATAAAATTTCTGGAGGAAAAGTAAATCCATTGATAGGTGCTGCTGGGGTTTCTGCTGTTCCAATGTCCGCACGCATTGTGCAAAAAATAGGACAAGAAGAAAATCCTTCAAACTTTCTGCTAATGCACGCCATGGGGCCTAATGTTTCAGGAGTGATAGGTTCTGCTGTTGCTGCCGGAATACTTATTAATGTGTTAGGATAATCTAATATACAATAGTTTAAAAATATTTTTCTATTTATTTGCCTTGGTTGCCGACAAAATGAGAAAAAATTACTTGAGTTATCTTTTATACTCAGTTCTTTTGTATGTATAAAATCTCTCTATTCTCAAGCTATTCAATTATGAGATTTATACTAAATTTTCCAAGTTTTCTTTAACTTTTTGGGCTTTAAAGTTATAAATAAGCCAATAATAGAAATTAATATTAGGGCTATCCCTCCATAAAGGAGCATTTTAACGTCCTTGAACCAAGCATTTGTTTCAGCATTGGATTTTATAAATGCGAAGCCATCATTGTTCCCTTCATTATTTTCTGCATTTTGAACCGGTGCAGAAGCTTGCTCAGCGGTCTTAGGGGGGGCTTCCTTTTTGGGGATTGTTGTCTTTGATTGTATATCAGATTTTTTCGTATCGTTTTTTTTACTATTTTTGTTAATATTGTTATCTTTATTTTTTTCTTTGTTTGGCTCCTTTTTTTCGCTTCCGCTTTCTTGTCTCTTTGCTGTGATTTTCGGTTTTTCATTTTGAGAAAAATCTTTTTTAACTGTACTCTTAGCACTTGAGACCTCAGCCAATGACTGTGAAGTTTTCCCTCTGGAAATATTTTCATTTTTTAAATTTTCCTTTTCCTTTTTTAAATTTTCTTTTTCATTGACTTTAATTACAGAGGGATTTTCATTACTTTCTTGCCGGATTTTATCCTCACAATTTACGGAATTATTCAATAATGCCAATAGAGCAAAAGAAAATAAAAATACACCCCTTTTATTGTTTAATTTTTTATATAAATTTTTCATATATTACCAACCCTTTCTGCATAAAATGCTTTTTTTATTAAATCAAGAGAATTTTCATTATCAAATAGTTTTATTAATAAATGTGGTTTATTCCCAGATTTCAAAACAGTACGCCCTCTTATTTGGTTCATAATACAAGAAAGCTTTTTTAAGTCGAGTTCTTTTTGATACATAAATATAAATTTATTTCTTTGTTTTATTTCATATATGCCAAGATTTGCAGCTAAACTCCTTATATAAGCTATATCTATAAGATTTACAGTTTCCACCGGTATATCCCCGAATCTATCTTTTAATTCATTAGTTACATCTTCTGCAGATTCCTTTGTCCTTATGTCAGATATTCTTCTATATATGCTTAACCTTTCACCAAAAGATTGAATATAATTTTCAGAAATATTTGCACTTGCGTCTATATCTACTAAGCATTCCAGCTCTTTTTGGCCTATATCTTCCCCC
>CATOLC010000155.1 GCA_951800855.1 uncultured Ruminococcus sp. | reverse complement strand
CATTATTTAGCTCGTTTCTCCCGCAAAACTTATTCTATTTCTAAATCTTTTGATATGATTTTATACTCTCTTTATCTCTTTTGTTTTCCACACTATCTTCCATCTATCTTCTTTTAGCTCTGCCCATATTTCTATTATATACAAATCGGGTGAGCGATATTCTACCGATATATAAAATTAGTTGGTTACTAATTTGCGATAACAAGAACAGCCATATTGTTTTTTAACAACAAGGTTCCCGGGGACCCATAGAAAATCTTTGATTTTCGTGATGGGTGGAGGTTCTTATAATGATACTCCTGATACAGTCGAGGTTAAATCCCAGAGTACAGTCCCAATGTGGGGAACGTTTCATTTACCCCAAAAAGCAAAAGCTTTTCGGGGTCCCCGTGATCCGTGTGTTTTTGCCTAACCAGCAAAAAATTGAGAATTTTACCTATTATTATAAGAATAAGGAGGCATAACTTGAACCAGATAAACTTTATAAAACTAATCTCTATATTACCGGAAACTTTTGATATAAAGTTTTTATCAAAAGAGTTAGGTATCTCAAGAAGTAAAGTTTACAATTTAATTATTCAATATCGTGTTCCCTATTATAAACTAACTCGCAAAATTATTATCTTTAAAGAAAATTTTATGGAATGGGTTCAAAAGAAATCTATCACACCTTTTATGAACCTTAAAGTCATAAAAGATTTACCCAATTTATTTTCTCCACTTCTTCTTAAAGACATTTTTAAAATTTCCAAAAGCAAGGTCTATTTTGTAGTCAAACAATATAACCTAAATATCCCTATTCCCGGGAAAAAAATAATTGTATCCAAAGAAGAATTAGTAAATAAATTTTTAAATCTTATATATTGCTAGCAAATTATTCTATCGACAGATTATTTTATATTTCGACTCATTGTGTTATAATTGGATCGAACCGTTGTTATAGCGGTTCAATGGCAATTTAAAAAGCACCTTGAAAATATAAATATAAAATTTTTTCGATTGGTATGATTTCTAACCAAGTTAATTTTTAAAAATTAAATTTAGAAAGGAAATTATACTATGACAAGAAGAACAAACGGAGAAGGAAGTATTTTTAAAAGAACTGATGGTCGCTGGTGTGCGAGATATACATTTAACGGTAAACGTAGAGATATAACCGGTAAAACCCAAGCAGAAGTAAAACGCAAATTAAAATCTACACTTTCTGAACTTGAAAAAGCAACAAATATGGGTAATCCCGATTATATCGAAAAACGTAAGACTACCCTTGAAGATTGGCTTTATTATTGGCTTGAAACATTTATAAAAAATACAGTCAGACCCTCTACATATAGGGGTTATGAAGTACTTATAAGAAAACATATTGTTCCTTCAATAGGTCATCATAAAATGTGTGAGCTTAATTTACCAATACTCCAAGAATTTTTTAATTCTAAAAAAAGGACCTCGGTAAATGACAAAAGTCCTGATAAATTAAGTGAGAAGACTATAAAAAATATGCGTAATATGATAAATTATGCTTTTAGAAAAGCGCAAGGAAATGGACTCCTTTTACATGATATTTTGAGTGGAGTAATTACCCCAAGTGTCCCTAAACGTGAAATAAGAGTTCTCACTCATATGGAACAGGATAAATTAATCGCAACCGTAAAGGAAGATCTTGATACCTGGCCCTCTGGATTTGCTATAACTTTTGCCTTATTTACCGGACTTAGAGAAGGTGAATTATTAGGGCTTAGATGGCTGGACATTGATTTAAATTCTCACAATCCATTAATACACGTTAGGCGCT
>CATOLC010000154.1 GCA_951800855.1 uncultured Ruminococcus sp. | reverse complement strand
AATTCTCCATAAGGATTCTAAACTCTCTTTAATATGGGCTTTGGTAATAGTAAAGGTAAAAGAAGGAAGAGAGAGGGAGAGGTAAGACATCATCAATCCTTTATATTAAGTGTAAAGGGGGAGGTGGTCTAGAATCATAAAAAGTTCCCCCTGATTGAAAGTTTTTGTATTCTAGACCATCCATTTTTGTAACAATTTATTGCCACTAAGAAAAACCATTTAAATGTAAAAGTAACAGCTATAAAAGGGTTTGTTGGGAAGCTTTAGACTTTAGTTTCTCTCCAATCATCACTTCCACTTGTCCCTGCGGCAATATGCTCCCAAATCACTTTTCTATAATTGAGAGAAACTTTGAAAAGCTCTGTTTTATCATTATTGCCTTGTTCCTGTGCATTGGGCATTACAAGATTAATATCTGTAATAATAGCGTCTTCTAATTTTGTTGTGAAATAATGTTCTTGCCCTCCGCTTGTAGAAGTTCTAAACCAATGAATTTCTACACTCGTTAATCTTTCTCCACTTGTGAGCGCATTATAAAGTAGGGGGACAGCTTTATTCAAAGAACAAGTAAAAGAAAAAGGTTTATGTACCCTTTGTCCTGATGGTTGTCCGCTTTGTGGGTCTGTTGGAACGGTTACAATATGAGCAACTTCTTGTGCCATAATCTCGTCTTCGTGTCCTGCTTGGTAACGATTTCCAATACTTGCTTCTGTGGAAGCCCCACTTGAAATAAGCCCTTGAGTAGAACCTTCAATTTTTATATATGCTGGTTGTGCCATTTTTTTGTCTCCTTTTATTTTTATGTTTATTTTAGCATATAATTTAAAAAAATGTTATAAAATTTTATTTAATTTCAGTTAAAATCAAAAGTAGTTGGGGAAAAAACTTAATGTTTAGAAAAATTTTTAACTTTATAAAGTCCAAGTTATTTGTTGTTATATTATTGCTTATATTTTTTATTGTTTTGAGTATATTATTTTGGTTTTGGGGTTCTTCAATATCATTTAATGATATTTATATTTTTGGGAATCCATATTTAAGATTTGGAATTATATTTATACTATGGCTTATTGTTTTTTTGTTTTTCTTCCTTAAGCCAACTATTAATTTTTTTATTTCGCTCAAAAGCGAGAAAAGAGCAAAATTAAAAGCTTTGAAAAAAGAATCTAATGATTTTGTGTTTAGAGCTAAAAGAAACTTTTTTATTTCTTTGCAAGATGCTAAGACGACTTGGAAGAAGAAAATAAAGTTCAAAAAATTACCCTTAGTTATTATTATAGGGGAAGAAGGTGCTGGGAAAAGCACTTTTATCAATTATTCTAATATAGAGTATCCCTTAAGTAATAGTCTGCAATCTTATAAGAAATTTCATCAATCTACAAATAACTTTTCTTTATATGTTTCTAAAAATGGAGCTTTACTTGATACAGAGGGAAATTATTTTTCTCAAGAAAAGTTTTTTGTCCCATCAAGTAGTGATGAACTTCCAGAAGATGATTTAGATAAAAACAAAGAATTTCTGATTAAAAAGAATATTTGGAGGAATTTTTTAAACTTTTTAAATAGAAACTTTTTCCATAGTAAGCTCAATGGCATAGTTTTAGTAATAGATACAAGACTATTTTTAAGTAATCCCAAAGAGTATTCAAAAGATATTATTCGCTATCTTGTAAAAAGGGTAAATGATTGTGAAAATTATCTTAATCTTAAATTTCCTATTTATGTAGTTTTTTCTAAGATTGATTTGTTGGAGGGTATGAAAGAGTTTTTTGAAATTTTTAATGAAAGAATAGTTGATAGAGC
>CATOLC010000153.1 GCA_951800855.1 uncultured Ruminococcus sp. | reverse complement strand
GTATAAGTGAATGTATTATTTGTAGTTTTAGCAATATTATTATGTATAGTTTTATTTTTTTGTGGAGTTATGTACAGAAAAAAGTTTGGGGAAAGGCTCATAGGAGCGGCTGAAAAAGAGGCAGATAGAATAGTTAAGGCGGCAAAGGAATCTACTGAATCTAAAAAAAAGGAGATAATATTAGAAGGAAAAGAAGAAGTCCATAAATTTAGAATGGAAGCCGAAAAAGAAGTTTCCAATATGAGGCGGGATATTCAGCACCAAGAGCGAAGAATGCAACAAAAAGAAGAAAATATAGATAAAAAAACAGAAAATTTAGAAAAAAGAGAGAACTCATTGAAGGAAAAGGAGAAAGAGATAACAAATAAGCTTAAAGAAGTAGATACTATAAAGAAAAGCCAATTTGATATGCTTGAAAAAATTTCGGGATTTACCGTGAAACAAGCAAAAGATTATTTGTTAGAAGGCCTGGACCAAGAGCTTGCACATGAAAAAGCTGTAAAAATCATGGAATATGAGCAGGATTTGAAAGATGAGTGCGAAAACAAAGCAAGGAATATACTATCTCTTGCAATGCAAAGGTGTGCTGCGGACCATGTTTCTGAAGCTGCTGTTTCAGTTGTTTCTTTGCCGAATGATGATATGAAAGGGAGAATAATTGGGCGAGAGGGTAGGAATATTCGCTCAATAGAGCATTTAACAGGTGTGGATTTGATAATAGACGATACTCCGGAAGCTATTACTTTATCCGCATTTGACCCCGTGAGACGAGAAATTGCACGATTGGCTCTAGAGCATTTGATAGCAGATGGGAGAATACATCCTGCTAAAATTGAAGAAACAGTTGAAAAAGTTAAAGCTGATATAGAAAAAGAAATAAAACGGGAAGGACAAAATGCTGTAATAGAAGCAAAACTTAATAATTTGCATCCTGAATTGATTAAAATTTTAGGTCGTCTTAAATATAGGACAAGCTATGGTCAGAATGTATTGAGACATTCTGTTGAGGTTGCTAATCTTTGCGGGATGATAGCGTCTGAGTTAGGGATGGACCCTACGTTTGCTAAAAGAGCAGGTCTTTTACACGATATAGGTAAAGCCCTTGACCACGAAATAGAAGGGTCACATGTGGATATCGGTGTTGACTTGGTTAAAAAATATAAGGAAAATGAAATTGTAATACATGCTATCCATGCTCACCATGGGGATATTGAACCAAATAATACAGAAGCATTTATTTTACAGGCTGCAGATGCGGCTTCTGCTGCAAGACCCGGAGCAAGACGTGAGAATCTTGAGAATTATATAAGAAGACTTCAAAAATTGGAAGAAGTGGGATTATCTTTTAGTGGAGTGGAAGCTTGCTTTGCGATTCAGGCTGGAAGAGAAGTGCGAGTTATGGTAAAACCAGGGATAATAAATGATGAAAAAATGCTACCTCTTGCAAGAAATATACGCAAAAAAATAGAATCTGAGCTTGAGTATCCAGGGCAGGTTAAAATTAATATAATAAGAGAAAGTAAAGTAGTAGAATATGCTAAATAAGTATATTTATAAATAATAATGGAGGATAATTTTCAGTGAGAGTTCTTTGTATAGGTGATGTTGTAGGGCGTTGCGGATGTGAATTTTTACGAGTAAAGTTAGAAATATTGAAAAAAATAAAAAATGTAGATTTGATTATAGCAAATGGAGAAAATTCGGATGAAGGAAACGGTATCACAGTACTTTCTGCGGAGCACCTATTCAGAAGCGGAGTAGATATAATAACCTTGGGTAACCATACCTTTAGAAGACACGAGATAAGAGCGTATTTAGAC
>CATOLC010000152.1 GCA_951800855.1 uncultured Ruminococcus sp. | reverse complement strand
GGTTATTTATCTGAGAAAGTATTTTGAGGTGGCAGAGCTGCTGCTGCTTAGCAATGATCAGATTTCAAGGATCGCCTGCAGAAGACTGGCAATTACAGAAAAGAGCGACCTTGCTTTAATGGCATGGGTTCAGGAGGCAAAAATAAAAGCGCGTGCCATCCAGACAGCCCCTATTAATATCAAAGGTTTAATGGCGGCCATGCCAAAGATCCGTAAAATGACTGTGATGAAGCCGGAAGGATTTTGCCCGGAGATTAAAAAGTACCTTTCAGATTGTGGTATTGCTTTGGTTTTCCTGCCTCATCTAAAAGGATCTTTCCTACAGGGAGCCACATTTCTGGACGGAAACAAGATTGTGGTTGGACTTACGGCAAGAGGAAAAGATGCCGATAGATTTTGGTTCAGTCTTTTCCATGAGTTAGCTCATGTAGTTCTTGGACATGTGGGTCAGACAAAGGGAACAACAGATGAAGATGAGAGGGCGGCGGATGCTTTGTCAGGAGAGTGGTTGATCTCTAAAGAGGAGTTTTATGCGTTCAGTCAGGAGGGAGATTACTCAGAGCAGAATATCCTTAGGTTCGCCAAGGAGCAGAAGATTGCGCCGGGGATTGTTGTTGGCAGAATGCAGATGGAGGGACTGATCAAGTATAATATGCTGAACAACCTGAAAGAAAAATACGAGATAGTTATATAGCATTTGTTTCATACTATAAATGAGCAAATCTGAAAAATATACAAAAATGCTTTGGTTTATCCTAACCGTTACATGGGGTTCAAAAGGCAAAACTAGTTTTCTTTGTTTGTATTGTATATTTTAAGAATTATATTTTGTACAACATTTACAAACACCAAAAGTGTGTTTTGGTAATTATTTTAAATTTGTTCATTTATAGTTATATTGACATTTGTATGATATTGATATATAGTATAAATATGATGTGTGCATATCACGGTTTAATCTAAAAATTTATACTATTTAGGAGGATAATATTGAGAAAGTATGTTTCACTGTTAGCTTTAGTGATATTAGTTGCGTTTTCAATATTTCCATCATATGCAAGTGAATTTATAGCTAATGACGGGACGAAGGTTGAAGTTAAAGTGATTGACAGAGAAGATATTCCTAATGGTGGGAAAGATATATATGTTTATACCAATGGAACATTAGACTATTATTTACTTGTTGATGGATTGGTGAAATTATACTCTAAGCCTGTGAATTTAAGTGGTACTGTTGCGGTAATTCATTAAAGGTATAATGATGGAAAGAATGTTAGAAAGTTGTTGGGGCATTTTTAATGTTATATTACTTTTAGGCATCATTTATTTTATAATTCGGATTTATAAAAAAATCCATAAGTGAAAATTATATTGGATATTTAAAGAGGAGGGTGGAATGTTTGGCATATTTGAACCCGGACGGGACCGACTCTCTCTTCGGCCTGCCACTACGCCGTCTCATCTATACAACAATATAACAAAATGAAATCACCGTTTTATCCCAACCAGGATCACTTAAGCACCACGCTTAAATTCAAATCATTAAAATCTATATATCTGGTGGTGTAAAATAGTTTGTGTCTTAGGAAAAAAGGCTCCTTTTGGGTATGAATTCAGATATGATAATTCTTATCGAAAAGGAGTATTTTTATGGCTGTAGCTAAGGAGCAAATTCGTAAACGTAAAACCATCCGCCCCCACTGTAAAAAGCGCCGCTTCTCAGCGGCGTATTCTATGACATTTGGCTGGAAGGCTCTCTGACCATGGCAGCAGAGGCTCCAGGTCCTTTGCGGCTATGGCCCCCTCGGCATTCATTAGCTC
>CATOLC010000151.1 GCA_951800855.1 uncultured Ruminococcus sp. | reverse complement strand
TGTAATGCTGCTTTCCCTTTACCGTTCCATTCTTTTGATATTCTTTGCATTTACATTTTGGATATCTCATTTCTAATTAATTATCTCGTGATTAATTTTTCTTTTTTATATCTAATTTTGTACTGCACTTAATTTTTATACATAAAAATATTGTATTTTTTATCAAGGTGTAATAATATTTAATAAGGAAAATAATCAAATGGAGCTGATTTTTTTGAAAATAACAAAAGCCGTTATCCCAGCAGCAGGTTTTGGTACCCGTGTTCTTCCTGCAAGCAAGGTTTTGCCTAAAGAGATGCTTCCTCTGGTGGATAAACCTGCTATACAGTATATAATCGAAGAAGCAGCAGCTTCTGGAATAACAGATATTCTTATAATAACGAACCGCGGTAAGGAAATAATCGAAAATCATTTTGACAAAAATCCAGATCTGGAAAGAAATTTAGAAAAAAGTGGAAAATCTGCTATGCTAAATGCCGTTTCTCTTTCCTCGAATCTTGCTAACTTGTATTTTATACGACAAAAAGAAGCAAAAGGTTTGGGACATGCTATAAGCTGTGCTAAAACGTTCGTAGGAAATGAGCCTTTTGCAGTTCTTTATGGTGATGATGTTATAACAGGCAAAGTTCCCGTATGTAAACAGCTGATAGATGCTTTTAATGAATATAATTTGTGTGTTGTCGGGGCCAAACAAATGCCAGAAGAAAAAATTATCAACTATGGATCTCTTAAAGTAGAACCTATAAAAGAAAACATTTTAAAATGTACAGATATGATTGAAAAGCCATCAAAAGACAAAATTATGTCGCTATATTCTATACTGGGAAGATGTATTCTTACTCCAGATATATTTGATATATTAAGCAAAACTCTGCCCGGACACGGCGGAGAAATTCAACTAACTGATGCTATGAAAGTCCTTGCTCAGCGTGACGGAATTATTGTCGTGGATTTTGACGGCAAACGGTACGATATAGGAAATAAACTTGGCATAATGCAGGCAAACGTTGAAATAGCACTAAATCACACCGAAATTGGAAAGGATTTTAAAACTTATCTTAAAGAGCTTTGCAAGAGTCTATAGGTAGATAACTCTAAAATAATCTCTCTTTACACATTAAAAATTCAAGGGTTCTGGTTCGCGTAAGCAGACTGGAGTCAAATTATTTACAGATTATTTCTGTTTTTCATTTTATATTAAAGCTTTTTTGTGCCTTGAATTTATAATCTAAGTGTAATGGAAGAGAGAAAAATCTAACAATAATTATAACCGGGAGAAAAAAGAAGAATATTTACTAAGTAAGATAAAACTTAGAGATTGTCAAAGGAGAAAAATTGTTAATCAGAAAAAACAGTCTCATATTATTCAAATCCCTCTGGGCGAACCGACTTAATGCTGAATCTAATTTAATAAATTTAGGTTCAGCGTTATTTTTATATTTAGATAGAGTTTCCCGTTTTCTATTATTTTGCTTTTTAACAAAATTTTTTTATGATTTTCTTTACGAATATTATATTTAACTAATGGCATACGATTTTATTTTTGCAAATCACTTTGAAGAGGCTTAAACTATGTCATAAATTTTAATTTATTTATTGATTTATAGGTATTTACAAAAATTAAGCATAAAAACTTATTTTTAAAATTGACATTTCACAATATTTTGGTATAATAAAGATAAAACTTAAGGATTTTATCGAATAATATTATAAAAAATTAAAAAAGGAGTGTTTGTCATGCCTGTGGATGAGAAAACTAAAGAAAAAGGTCTTAAAAATCTAGAAAAATACCTAAACAAATATATCAGGATCGTTGAAAACGATTTTCTAAAAAAGATGGAGGAAACGATTTCAGATAGTGAATGGGAGACGTTAGCAAACGGCGCTTATGCAGAAATTGCGGATCTAGATGAAAGGGCTAAAAATATAATTAGAAATGGACTTATTAAGAAG
>CATOLC010000150.1 GCA_951800855.1 uncultured Ruminococcus sp. | reverse complement strand
AATCTGTCCCATCCTGAAAAAGTGCTTGGGTCTTGATAATTTATAAAAAACTGGCTTCCGTTTGTGTTAGGTCCACTATTAGCCATAGAAACTGCTCCTGTAATGTTTAAAAGATCCCTTGAAAACTCATCTTCAAATGGAGCTCCCCAAATACTTTCTCCTCCTGTCCCATTTTCTTTCGGATCTCCTCCCTGAATCATAAAATTTTCAATAATTCTATGAAACCTTATTCCGTTATAATATTCATTTTTAGATAGTGATTTAAAATTTTCTACAGCTTTAGGCGCATCATCTGGAAAAAATCTAATTTTAAACGAGCCAAGATTTGTATAAACTTCTGCGATTTCTTCACCCTCAGAGGGCAAATTTAATTGATAGCCTATATACTTTTCATTCATATGTGTATCTTCTTCCTTTCTGCATCCAACTAATAAAATTGCCAAACCTGCCAAAACAGCCAAACAAAAAACGCCTGAACTCTTTCCTATTCCCTTCATAAAATCACGCCCTAAGCATATTTTTATATGCGATTTATTATATTATATAAAAATTTTTTATTCAACAAAATTTTATTTCAAAATTAAAATAAAACTGAAATAAAGAAAAATTTCTAAAAGTGTAAATATTTTTTCATCCTTACGGCAAAAAACAAGCCTTTGACTCAATAGCAAAACACAGCACAGATAAGTTTGTCCCATCTGTGCCGTCAAATAAAGTTCCAGTGGTATTAATTTAATACATTCTAGGTAATTGACCAAGAACATTTGAACTATTTAAAGAATCGATAGGTATATTGCCATTTATCTCCTCTACACCCTCTTCTTTAAGATATGCTAATACATCCTTACACTTGTTTCTTGGTACTCTCACATATCTATTCTCGGATGATTTAGATCCTGTAACCGTACAACCAAGCCCCTCGAATTTTTCTTTAAATTCTTTTGCATAACTTAAGTTGCATAGTTTCATCCAAATTTCAATATCACTACCTAATGCTTTTGCTTCACCTACTCCTTTTACTTTTACGCCCTTATTCCAAAAATATCCATCAGGCATGTCATTCCCCTCCTTTCTCTTTAATTATATATATATTTATATGAAATTTCAAGTTTGCTTCACTTAAATTTGTGTAAAATATTGAATTTAAAGTTGATATTGAAGTCATTAAAACTAAAATCTTATTGTTTAGAGATTGTATACTTTTGAAATCTATTTAATATCGTATATATTATCAAAATCCTTTTCCTCTAAAATTTTAATCCCTAAATTTTGTGCTTTTTCAAGTTTACTGCCAGGGTCTTCCCCAGCTAACACAAAAGATGTTTTTTTAGAGACTGCAGAAACTACCCTTCCTCCTAGTCTTTCTATAATTTCAGTCATTTCATTTCTGGTATGATTTTTCAGAGTTCCCGTTAAAACAACTGTTTTCCCTTTAAGCTTTCCTTCGTATGTTTCCTTACCTTCTATTTTTTCAGACTCCATTTTAACTCCGGAATTTTTTAGATTCTCAATAAGTTTTTTTGTCTCGGGTAAAGAAAAATACGAGACTAAGCTCTCTCCTATAGCCATACCTAGCCCATCAATTAAAGAAATTTCTTCTGCGGAGGCGTTTTTAATATTTTCAATGCTTTTAAACTTTCTAGCAAGGAGCTTTGCTGCTCTTTTTCCAACATGGCGTATACCCAGTGCAAAAATTAGCCTTTCCAAATCTCTATTCTTAGATTCTTCTATGGATTTTATCAAATTATTTGCTGATTTTTCCCCCATACGTTCAAGTTTGGAAACATTTTCAGGCTGTAAGGTATAGAGATCAGCTGGTGAACTTATCAATTTGTTTTTTAAAAGCAATTCGGCTAAAGCCTCTCCCATCCCGTCAATATCCATCGCATCCCTCGACGCAAAATGAATAATATTTCTAGTAAGTTGTGCAGGACAGTCTGTATTATTGCATCTGTAAGCTGCCTCATTCTCTTCACGTTTAACTAAAGACCCACAAGAAGGACAGAATTCCGGCATTAAAAAGACATCTGAACTAAAGTTGTGCTCCTTAACCCTTATTACCTCGGGAATAATATCCCCAGCTTTTCTGA
>CATOLC010000149.1 GCA_951800855.1 uncultured Ruminococcus sp. | reverse complement strand
ATTGTAGCATTTCATTTTGCTTATTATTTTGCTATTCCTGAATGACCTTAAGCATTTCCATTATATACAACTTACAATACTCTGACAATACAACTTCTTTATATTTTTCTTCACATTCTTTTTTTATTTCTGCATCGAATTGAAATTTATCAAATCGAATAGCATTGCTCAATAGAACTATTTTCCCTTGCTTATATGCTTGATTACCAAATAACCATCTACCTGCTTTTTCTGAACAAGCAAAATAATCCGTTGCAAAAACTTTTGAAAATTTTCGCAAAAGACATTTTAATACATTTCTTTTAAATTCTTTTCCACCTGGAACACTATGGTTATGAGCAATACGAATAGGAATTCCTTCTAACCATGCAACAAACAAAGGAAAAACGCTCAATGTATTAATATGTGAATGTACAATTTTATAATTATTTCCCTTAAAATATTGCTTAAGTGTTAATAAATATTGAATTAAACTCTGATAAGGTGGAATTTGATAAAAACGCGCTCCCATGCTGATTAAATCCTCAGGTGGAACGACGGTTGAATCCGAATCATAATAAAAATCAAACTGAACTTCTGTCTTATCAATTTCACGATAATAGTTAAAGACTACAGATTCCACACCTCCAGCCCATAACTTTCCCATAATATGGGCAACCCTAATAGGGATATGATTTTTTACCATATTTCACACCATACCTTATCTTTTTCTATTCAACTACACCTCTCCACCATCAACTCCCTAGCATACTGTTTCATGCTATTTTCCTTCAAATCCTTCGGTGTAAGCTTTTTCTCAATCCCCGCCAATCTCCTATACTTATCAAATATCTGGATAAACATTTCCATGGACAATGGCTTTCCAAACTTCGATAAAAACATCCTTCCATAGTACTCCTCTTTATGTCGGAATGCCTTCCGCTCTTCCAGCCAAAGCTCCATTTTTCGGATAAGCTCCTGGGAATACAGGCGGATAATTTTATCTTGCCCCCGCTTTTTCCGTATCGTAAGAATCCCCGTATCCTGCTGGTAGTCCGACACTTCCATCTGCAAAAGCTGGCTAATCTCGATTTTGTGGTAAAAGATAAGTTCCATCATCACCATGTCCCTTAAGCATACGCGCCTGCGGAATTCACTGCCCAGCTCTTTGTATTCCCGGTTCATGGCCGCAAAAAAAGCATCTGCTTCTTTCCTGGACAATAAACTTTGAAATAACTGCGCCTCGTTTTGTTTTTTATCCTTATCTGTTTTGAGCACTGGCTTTAACTTTCGGCTATGGGAAATCAATCCCTGCTCCGCCAAATAAGACAGATAATATCCCAAGACCCTGTTTTTCCGGTATAAAGTAGAAAAACTAAGATTCTTTTCTATTCTCAGGTAATCGATATAACCATCCATTTGTTCTTCCAAACTGTCCTGCCAGTTTAAAGCTTCTGCCGCATTCTCTGTTTTGACCTCCATCCAACGGCAAAACAAGGTCAAATCCATGCGATATGCCTTTTCTGTCCTCTGATCCAGGCCATGCCCTCTCACATAATGGTCAATAAAGCCGTCTATCCAGCTCTTTAAGTCATCGGCCTCCTTGCCCAACCAAAATACCTCCTAATATTGATAGTTATTTGAATGTATAAAGCTATTTTTTTGAATTAACTTTACTGTTATGCAAGCGTTAATCCCATACAGAAACTTCTTCAAAAATTCCCAGATAGCGTCTGCTATTTTCAGTATCGCCTAAATTACATTCTATTTTTATTTATTATTTGAAGTTAATATAGTAAAAAGAAAACAGCATTCCTTAAGTCCAAACGGCTTTTAAACTTAAGCTTGCTAAAATTCATTAAACAACGATCCCCATCACACTAACAGCGCACTAGGAGCCGCCTTTGCTGCCTTATTTTTGGAAAAATATTCCTATTCTCAAAATGTATACTTTTTGGGAATTTTTTTGTTTCGTCAACTTTAACAACATTACTACAAATTTTTTCAAAAGTCAATAGAAAACCTTCTATTTCTCTTGGTTATCTTTGCCAATCCCAAAAAATTCCCAAAAAGTATACCTTTTGGGAATTTTTCACGAGAATATATGTTCCTGGAAGCCC
>CATOLC010000148.1 GCA_951800855.1 uncultured Ruminococcus sp. | reverse complement strand
GTACCATAGATTCTCCAACTGCAAACGATATAAACAGTGAAAGCAGGCCTAAAGGGCCGACTTTATTAAATATATTTAAATGTTCCGGAGGTATTTGTGCGATTATATCAGGTATGCTGCCGGTTTTTATTATACCGAAAATAAGCAATAACGGCATAGATACCATTAAGATAATAAATTGGATGATTTCTGTGGCGACAACAGACTGCATCCCGCCAAAAGAAGTGGATACAATTACACAAACTATTCCTACAAGTAAGCCATAAGGAGGTTTTAGACCAAGAAAAACATTAAATATATAGCTCATTGCACTAATTTGTGCTCCAAGTATCCCAGAACATACTATAAAAGCAAAAATACCGGTAAAAATTCGAGCGTTTTCGCCATAACACTTACCCATGATTTCTCCCGTAGAGGATACATTATCGAAACTTTTTATATTTGGTACAACATATTTTCCTATCAATATTACTGCCACTGAAAAACCGTACAGAGCAAAAATATTTCCTATGCCGGCTTGTGCAACTTTTGCAGCATTCCCCGTTGAAAATCCCCCGCCAATAAATGCTGCACTTAAAGTTGCAACCAATACAAACGTCCCATATTTTTCACTTGATAACGAAAATTCTTTTAAATTTTTTATCTTTTTTCTAGAAACTACCAATCCTGTAACGACAATGGCCGTCAGATAAGCTATAACTATAGCAAAATCAACTAACATTCAACTAAACCCCTTTATTTATATTATCGCACTAGAACTGATGCATGAGTTATTATTTTTTATGGAACTTAGAGAAAATCTACTTTTTATTAATAGTTTTATTAAAAATGTTTATCTATAGTTAATTTCTAGTTTTTTAGTTTTCTAGTTTTTTAGTTCAGCCTGCAATGCTGCAAGCTTAGCCGAAGCTACTCTGAACGGAGAACATGAGATATAATCCATTCCTAAGGAGCTGAAAAATTTAATAGATTCAGGGTCTCCGCCGTGTTCACCGCATACTCCAAGCTTTATTCCAGGATTTGTTTTTCTACCAGAAACACAAGCCACTTCTATTAATTTTCCAACTCCGTTAATGTCTAGCTGTCTGAATGGTTCAAATTCAAAAATTTTACTGTCATAATAGTAGCTTAAAAATTTGGAGGCATCATCACGGCTGAATCCAAAAGTCATTTGTGTTAAGTCATTAGTTCCAAAACTAAAGAAATCCGCTTCTTCTGCAATTTTATCAGCCGTAAGTGCAGCTCGGGGAAGCTCTATCATTGTCCCGATTTTATATTTCATATCTGACTCAGAATTTTTTATAAGCTCATCAGCGACTTCTTGCACAATTTTTTTAACAAATACAAATTCTTTGACGTCTCCTACCAAAGGAATCATTATTTCCGGAACAATTTTATATTCCGGATGCTTTTTGGCGACATCCAGTGCAGCGCCTATCAGTGCAGAGGTCTGCATTTGTGCAATTTCTGGATAAGATATCAGCAGCCGGCAGCCACGATGTCCCATCATTGGATTGAATTCTTTAATGTTTTCCATAATAGATGTCAATTTTTCCAGTGAAATGTTTAAAGACTCTGCAAGGTCTTGTATTTCATTTTTTTCTTTAGGCAAAAACTCATGAAGAGGAGGGTCAAGAAAGCGTACAGTCATAGGAAGTCCTTTTAGTTCTAGGAACATATTTTCAAAATCTTTTTTTTGAAAGGGAAGTAGCTTATTTAATGCGATTTTACGTTCCAGAGCATTTTGTGCAACAATCATTTCCCGCATTGCTTTAATCCTTTGTGCGTCAAAAAACATATGCTCAGTTCGGCAAAGACCTACACCTTTTGCTCCCAGACGTACAGCTTGCCGTATATCTTTAGGGGAATCGGCATTAACAAGTACGTTTAATTTGCATCTAGAGTCAACCCAATCCATAAATTCAGCAAATTCCGGGCTTATTTCAGCTGGTACAGTGGGAATAGCTCCAGGGTATATATATCCTGTGGAACCGTCAATTGACAATGCATCGCCTTCGTGCAGAACGGTACCTCCAAGCTCAAAATATTTTTCTTTTTCGTTTATACGTATTCCTTCACCCCCATACACACAGCAAGTGC
>CATOLC010000147.1 GCA_951800855.1 uncultured Ruminococcus sp. | reverse complement strand
GTGTACTTGAATTAGTAAAAAAATTCGAAGCGGTATCGAAAAGAAAAATAAAGTATTCCATAGGCAAGAGAAGAGATGGGGATATTGCCGTTTGTTTTGCAGATGTTTCTAAAGCTGAGCGTGAACTTGGATGGAAAGCTAAATACAATATAGAGCAGATGTGCGAAGATTCATGGCGGTGGATAAAAAATAATTCTAAAGGATATGGTAATGTATAGAGATGCTGAAAATCAAATAATATTTCATCCGTTTGCTCCTATTTGTGATGAGAATTCCCAAATTTTAATTTTGGGTTCGTTTCCTTCTGCACAGTCTAGAGAAACTGGATTTTATTATGCTCATCCACGTAATAGATTTTGGAAAGTTATCTCGCAATTAACAGGAAACTTTGAAGTGCCGGGGACTACTAAAGAAAAAATTGATTTTTTGCTAAACAATAGAATTGCAGTATGGGATGTTATAAAGGCTTGTGAAGTTAAGGGTTCGAGCGATGCGTCCATAAAAAATGTTATTACCAATGATATAAAAAGTTTGGTTTCAAATTATAAAATAAAGAAACTGTACGCTAACGGGAATTTAGCGTATAGTTTATATGTAAAACACTCTTTTAATAAAACTGGTATCGATATAATAAAGCTGCCATCTACTAGTCCGGCAAATGCAAGATATTCTTTGGACATGCTTATTTCATTATGGAGTGTGATTTGTCCCTTTATTAAACAGTGAACAAAAAGCGTTAGCTATAGTCGTGAAAACATTTTTTACTAGTTCGTTTCTTACACTGGAATGGGTACGGACGATAGGTATATCATTGAGGGAGTTAGCCCTTTGCACTTCTGAACTTCTAATTTGCTGCGTAGGTATAAGAGGTTCTTTTTCCGATGTATTTGATGTAGATTTAGTTCTGAAAAGTGGACAAGCAGAAGGGTTTTTGTATAATTTACCTAAAAATATCTGAAATATGATGCAACTAGCTGTGAATAGAATCGTGAAGAGTTTGCTGAGTTTTTTAATTTGAATCATCTCCTTTTTGAAGCTATATCATAATATACTAGGGGGATGAAAAAAGTGATAAGGATTATTTTTATAAATTTTTACAGCTCATAAATAATTTAAATTTGCTATTGAAAAATTCAAATTAATATAGTATAATAAATCAGAAAAAACACACGTTTGCTTTTTGATGGGTCTTGGTGCTCTTAAATAGGAGTTAGATTCATTGCAAGTATACGGAGGATTAACCAAGGAGGACAATTTTATGTCAGTAGTATCAATGAAACAGCTTTTGGAGGCAGGTGTGCATTTTGGGCATCAAACTAGAAGATGGAACCCCAAAATGGCGGAGTATATTTTTACACAAAGAAATGGAATATATATTATTGATCTTCAAAAGACGGTAAAAAAATTAGATGAAGCTTACAATTTCATCAGAGAGATTTCTGAAGAGGGCAAATCAGTGCTATTTGTAGGGACGAAAAAGCAAGCTCAGGAGTCAATTAAAGAAGAAGCTTCTCGGGTAGGGGCGTTTTATGTGAATGCTCGGTGGCTTGGCGGTATGCTTACGAACTTTTCTACAATTAGGAAAAGAGTAGAGCGCTTGAAACAGCTGAAAACTATGGAAGAAGACAACACTTTTGATCTGCTTCCCAAAAAAGAAGTTATTAAACTTAAGTTAGAAATAGAAAAGCTTGAAAAATTTATTGGTGGAATTAAAGATATGAAGGAGCTACCGGGAGCGCTTTTTGTGGTGGATCCTCGCAAAGAGAGAATTGCAGTATCTGAAGCTAGAAAATTAGGAATACCTGTGGTTGCAATTGTAGATACTAACTGTGATCCGGATGAAGTCGATTATGTTATTCCGGGGAATGATGATGCCATTCGTGCTGTTAAGTTGATTTGCTCTGCAATGGGGCAGGCAGTTGTTGAGGGTCGAGAAGGCGAATCTGGTTTTGGGGAAATTACCGAGATTATAAATGTTGAGGAAGAAGTCAATATTTTAGAATGAATTTAATATTAAACAAATAAAATATTTGAGATAAGGGGTTAATATATCATGGGGTTTACAGCTGCAGATGTTAAAAACTTGAGAGAAAAAACTAGTTGTGGCATGATGGATTGCAAAAAAGCTTTGAG
>CATOLC010000146.1 GCA_951800855.1 uncultured Ruminococcus sp. | reverse complement strand
ATATAAGATTATCCATATTATAAGTAAAATCCCTGCTATCATAAGTACCCAAGAAATAATCCCTTTTATAAGTTTTTCACCTATAGGATTTACTCGGTTGCTAGGAATATCGCTATTATTAAAACTATTAAGAGACTTATAATCCGAAAGGTCTGGCAGGGAAATATCGCTTTTAATATCGGTACCGGGAGAAATTTGAGGTTCTGTGGAGCTTTTTTCTGAATCTGTATTTACATTTTTATTTTCGATTTTTTCTGGGGGAGCAGTTTCTTCTGGAGGTTTTTTGCTAACTTTTTTCTTTTTAGTTTGTGCTTTAGGAGGCTTAGTATTTTCTGGTTTATTTTCTTCAGGGCTGTTGGTTTGAGTGGCAGTATTTTCTGAATTTGAGGGTTCCTGGGAATTAGGAACTGTTGGGTTCGCGACATCAGATGAGTTTACATCAGGAGTTGTTTCTTCAGAGTAAGTATAATTCATCGAAAAAAATAAAATACTCCAAAAGACACAAAACACTAAAATCTTTTTACTCATATTTACAACCTCCTTTAAGAAAATCTCTATTTGAATTATAATATGATATATTTTATAATTCAATATCCTATTTTTTATCGATAATATAATCCTTTCCCATAAAATGTATTTTAATGAAATATATTTTAAGACCTTTATGTTCACAGATAAAGAAGGGGGAGTTATCTCCAAAAGCGATGGAACGCGTGTTTTTTTCTGCTAATACAAAACCAGTAAGAAGAAATATAAAAAGAATTGTACTGGTTAATGAACATAAAAATGTTCTTAAAAAGTCATTTGAGTGTTTCATTTTAAACTTCCTTTGTATTTTAAATTTTAGGATTTTCTGCTTCCGTATTATTTGCTTAAGTCATTTAGAACTCCAGCAAGGGCTTCACCAACCAAAGTGCCCGAGTAAACTGCTTCCCCTAAAGTATTTACATCACTTCCTACTTCTATTAGCATGGCTCCGTGTGAAAGATTCATGTTGTATCTAAAATTTCCAAATGACATTGGTCGAGTTAAACCCGGGAACATGGTTTCGCATTTTTGCTGTACTCTTAAAGCAAGCCTGAGGTTATATTCCCAATCTGGGAATTCAGCACTTCCGTCCTTATCGCACCCGGCAACAACCATAATTTGTGCAGCTTTATTTCCATTTATTCTGAATGTAGGCTTTACTTTACCACTTTCGGGACTTCCCATACTGTCCCTGTGGATATCTATTGTAACTTGAATAGAAGGATATTTATCCAAATTTTCCCGAATGGTTTTGCATGACCGGGAATAAGACCCTTTATATGTGGGGCTATCGTGGTATGTGGTGTCATGGATAGTTACAATACCATGTTCATTAAGTTTTTTTGCGATTTCCTCGCCAACTTTTGTTACGTTTCTTGAACCATCAGTAGAGCGTGGATAGTAGCTTTCATAGAAAAATCCCTCGTCTTTTTTTAGGTAAGATTCAGATGTATGCGTATGGTAAATCAAAACTTGCGGTTCACCTGATTTTTTTATACATACATCAGGTTTTAAAGAGAGCTCTTTTGCTATGTCTATTTCTGTTCCTGAAGTATTTTTCACACAAAAGTTTTCATATTTTAATCCTGCTTGGCCAAATTGACTTTCTATTATTTTATAAGTTTTTTCATTTGACGCATGTTTTTCGTTATCTGCATCTTCGGGGATAGCTGGAGGATTCGGAATTTCAGTGGAACTGTATTCGCTGTTGCTGGCTTTTTGGGTGGGACCTAAATTTTGTAAGGAATTATCCGGTTCAAAGGCTTGGATTTTAGGTAAATCTGAAATATTTAGTAGTATTTGCCCTTGTGGGAAAAAAGATTTGACCGATAGAACACTTAAGGTTTCTTTAGTAAAAAGAGAAGACTTTTTAATTTTGACAAACATACAAATAAGTGCAAGAAAAAAGCACAAAGTGAATATTAAGAAAAGAACAATATCTGCAATCCTTGTTTTTATTAAAACCTTCAAGTCTTATACCTCCGGTCAGCCTGTAAAACAGGTTGAAATCTAATAAATACTATGAGGTAAAAAGGCAAATTATTCTCAAATTAATTAAGCGATTAAACTATATAGTTCTTCCGGTGAAAATGTAGGATGTAGGGCACAATTTATTGCCATACCGATAAGAAGGGC
>CATOLC010000145.1 GCA_951800855.1 uncultured Ruminococcus sp. | reverse complement strand
TACAGACTTTTAATTTTGTTATGAACGTTTTTATTTATGCTTATAATAAATTTGGTGATTTTAAAGCTCGGTTTCCTCGCTTGAAAAATTCCTCTTCTCTCATTAATTTTATCCCTTATCTTTAATTTAGTCACTCCCTGAAGATGAGAATGTTGACAATATTCTTTCACTATGACATTAAAATACATTAATCTACAAAATAACTTAAAAAATAATTATTAGAAAAACAAGAAAAATGGAAAAGCAAAAATCGCACAGATATCTTATAAAATCAGTATCCGTGCGATTTATAGATGGTGGAGATAAGCGGGATCGAACCGCTGACCTCTTGAATGCCATTCAAGCGCTCTCCCAGCTGAGCTATACCCCCTTCTTTATTATTTATATCACATTCAAAGAAAAAAGTCAAGAGAAATTTCCAATATTAGTATTAAAATCTATTGTTAAATAAAAATTCGTCCTATGTTTATATCAAAATGCCGTCAAGATATAAATTAACTTTAAAAACATTAACAGTTTTTTCTCCTAATATACCTAATAATTTATCATCAGTGCACTTGTCTATAATCTCTTTTATTTTGTGCTCATCTATTTTTCTAACCCTTGCGAGCCGTTCCACTTGATATACAGCCGCTTTGTATGATATATGCGGGTCCAGTCCACTCCCTGAACCGGTAATAAGTTCAACCGGAATTGGAGTATCTTTCTTTTCAGTATAAACGGATTTTATTCTATTTATTCTCTGCTTAATGAGCTTCTCATATCTTATTCCTGCCGGAGAAATATTAGATGCCGTCGGATAAAAGACTTCTTTTTCTTTGGGTTTATTGACTTTAATAAAGTCTCTTTCTACACTTATGAACCTTCCCCACATATAGCGGTTCCCTGTAAAATGCTGTCCAACTAGACTACTGCCATAATTTATCCCGTCTATTTCTATCATGCTGCCGTTTGCTTTATCCTTAAAAAAAATCTGAGCAACCATAGTCACTGAACCCGTATAAATGCCCCCACAAAAAAACATAGCTAGAAAAGTTAAAATAAAACCTCTTATAATGTAATGCCCTACTTTCTCCACTCTATTTCCCTCCTCTGGTTTTTTATTAGAAAATTTTCAAAAGCGAAACTAAACTGTCTATAAGTTTTAGTCCTGCAAAAGGAAGAATAATTCCTCCTATTCCACAGATTAAAGACGTTTTTAAAGACAACCTTTTATCCCGGATATTTTGCTGCTTAAACCCCTTAAACAAAACAAATATCAGTCCAGATATGCACAAAATATCATATATTAATGAAGACAAAATCGCACTTTCAGGACTTGACACCTTTATTATATTTAAAGCCGAAATCTCAGGATAAAGCATCATTACTAAAGACGGAAATATCACTATGCATTTTACAATATTACTTAATATATTAATTAATGTTAAAATTCCTGTCGCACTTCTAGTCTTATTTGCGATTTCTTTAATTTTTAAAATTTTATTCCAAACTGAATCTGCGTTATCTTTAGCATTCTTTCCGGTTAAAATAGCAATATTCTCTCCATTTCTTGGATATTGCTTTAAAATTTTAACAGATTCTTCCGAAACATTCTCCTCGTTAACTAAAACTGTACCTAAAGCCCCAATATCACTGACCTCTTTAAACGTTTCATCATCAATCGGCAAAATTTTTTCCTGATAAAATTTAACCATACCTATCTTTCTGATTGGCAAAAGCATAGATGATATCACAACAGGTACAAGACAGCTACACAAGGCTGCAAGAACCGTAATAGAAATTTTCTCATTTCCTCCGGATTGTGCAGCAGAAAATTTAAAATAAAAATAAAAAGAAAATGATGAAACTATGCAAAGGAGCGTCATTGTTACGAGCAATACGTTTAAAATGCGTCCGTTCGTTGAGATTTCTTTTTTTGTATCATGTGTTTTTTTAATTATTTCATCATGATTATTTACTGTCTTTATTTCAAGGTAAGCTCTATTAGTTCCTTTACTTAATTCTTCATAACACTTTTTTTCTTTACACTTCTCTTCTTTTATCATCGAGATTTTATATATTATATCTTCTTTCTGATTGAATCTAAGTATCTTATCTTCTAATTTATCTATTTCTTCAACTAAAGCTTCAGCAAAATTCCTTATCAAAACAGTAAGCCAAAGAGAAACCATTACCCAAAGCATGAACCCAGAGGAGCTG
>CATOLC010000144.1 GCA_951800855.1 uncultured Ruminococcus sp. | reverse complement strand
AAGTTAGGGAATCGATAAGTTATTATAAAGAGAATGCAAGAATAATATGTGATTTGATGAAAGATTTAAATACATGGTTCACCGGAGGAAAAAATTCACCATACATCTGGTTTAAATGCCCCAATAATATGAAATCATGGGATTACTTTGATTATCTTTTGGAGAAGGCAAACGTTGTGGGTACTCCTGGTACTGGATTTGGTAAAAATGGAGAAGGCTTTTTTAGGCTTTCAGCGTTCGGAAGCAGGGAAAATGTGGTTAAAGCATCGCAAAGAATTAAAAATCTTAAATAGGGATTGTACGGAGGGAATATAAATGGCATTTGATAAAAAGAAAGCACTTGAAACAGCTCTGAGTCAAATAGAAAGACAGTTTGGAAAAGGTGCAGTTATGAAGTTGGGGCAAAGCGAAGCATTAAACGTTGATGCAATATCCACTGGCTCGCTCTCGTTAGATATTGCTTTGGGCATAGGGGGACTACCCCGCGGAAGAATAACTGAAATTTATGGTCCGGAGTCATCAGGAAAGACTACACTTGCACTTCACTGCATAGCAGAAGGACAAAAAAATAAGGGGTATGCAGCATTTATAGATGTAGAACACGCACTTGACCCTGTTTATGCAAGGGCATTAGGAGTTGATGTGGATTCCCTGCTGGTTTCGCAACCAGATACAGGGGAACAAGCACTTGAAATCACAGAGTCTTTAGTGCGCTCTGGAGCTATAGATATTATTGTTATCGATTCTGTTGCAGCACTTGTTCCAAGGGCTGAGATTGAAGGAGAAATGGGAGATTCACATGTTGGACTTCAAGCAAGGTTAATGTCTCAGGCACTGAGAAAACTTGCAGGAGCTATTTCAAAATCCAATTGTGTGGCAATTTTTATAAATCAGCTCAGAGAGAAAGTGGGGGTAGTTTATGGCAACCCGGAGGTTACTCCAGGAGGAAGAGCTTTAAAATTTTATTCATCTGTAAGGTTAGATATAAGAAGAATAGAAACTCTTAAAGTTAATGGAGAGATGATAGGTTCCAGAACGCGGGCAAAAGTTGTAAAAAACAAGATTTCTCCGCCGTTCAGAGAAGCCGAATTTGATGTCATGTATGGGCAGGGAATATCTTGGGAAGGAGAGCTACTTGACCTTGCTGTAAAACTCGGAATTGTTCAGAAAAGTGGAGCGTGGTTCTCATATAATGAAATGAGGCTTGGCCAGGGAAGAGACAATGTAAAAATTTACTTTAAAGACCATCCGGAAATTTCTGAGGAGATTGAAAAAAAGGTAAAAGATAGATCAGATGAGCTATATTCTAAGCCATCTGTATCGAAAAATATTGCACGCCCAGTTGCAGAAAAACCAAAAGAGGAAATAAAACCTCAAGAAGCGAGTACAGGCACTAAGATAGATATAGATGTGGAAGATTAGATTCGTTTGATTTGAGCAGAGGAGCTTAGATATGATTATCAAAGGAATAAAAAAGGGCAAAAGGGGAGATAGCTTTTTATTTTTTGATAAAAATTTTAATGATAAAAATTTTATGAGTCTCAAGACAGAAATTCTACTTAAAAATGGAATTAAAATTGGAGAATGTTTAGATGAAGATAAGCTTGAGAGGTTAATAGCAGAATCAGAAATTCACAGGGCAAAGGAAAAAGCCCTTAATTTGCTTTCATATCGGAGCAGGTCAAAAAAAGAGCTAAAAAAAAGGATAGAACAAGAATCAAACGAAGCTTATGCAGACATTGCCGTTAAAAAAATGGAGGATTTAGGCTTAGTAAACGATAAAGCCTTTGCTGTAGAGTATGCGTCAGAACTTTTGTTTAAAAGAAAATTTTCGCTTTCCGGGGCAAAGTACAAGCTACGTGAAAAAGGAATAGAAGATGAATTAATTGAAGAAGTTTTGGCTGGAATGAATATAGATGAAGAACAGCAGGCTTTGGATGTAATTAATAAAAAGCTTTTGAAAAAAGTGGTAGATGAAAAGAATAAAAAAAGAGTTATAAATGTGCTGAATCGTTTAGGGTATAGTTGGGGTGTAATCAAAAGGGCTTTTTTGGTTTTTGAAAATCAAATGAAAGAAATGTAGGCTGGATGGAAATTGGAAAATAGGATAGTGTTTTGAAAAGAGGAATTAAAGGTTTTATTTCTTGACAGTAGCCCTGATTGTTTAGGAGTTTATAAAGACTGAAACTAAACTTCCTGATAT
>CATOLC010000143.1 GCA_951800855.1 uncultured Ruminococcus sp. | reverse complement strand
GGGAACAGCTACACGTTTACCTTTTTTCCATGCATCGTGTATAATTTCATAAGTTGAAACCTCGATATCTTTTGAAATGTAAACTAAAATATCTTTACTTCTCAGATATTCGTTTAAGATGTTTAATTTGTGCAGAATTTTTTGGTCCATCATCTTTTTTTCTTTTGGGTCCATGTTTTCGCGAATTGCTCTGTATTTTTTTCTTAAGTTATTTTTAAATATTTTTAAATTTCTCATAGCTATTGAAGAGACTGCTTTATAGTTCCAGCAGTCTTTTCTCCTATAATAATTTCAATTAACTTAAGCGAAAACTCCAAAGCCGTACCTGGTCCTTTTCCAGTTACGATATTCCCATCTGAACAAACTCTGCTGTCTGTAATTATTGCCCCATTAAGTTCCCCCTCAAAACCTGGGAAACAACATGCTTTTTTACCTTTTAAAAACCCGAGCCTACCAAGGATTATCGGTGCTGCACAAATCGCTCCAATAATTTTGCCCTTATCAAAGCAAAAACTAACTAGTTCTTTAATTCTTTCATTCTTGAATAGATTTTCTGTACCGGGCATCCCCCCAGGCAAAACGATACCATCTAGCCCTTGGGTTTTTGTATCTTCAATGCTCAAATCACATTTAATGCCTATTCCGCCTGCACTTGTTGGATTAATTGAAGTCACTCCAACAGTTTTTACCTCAGTTTTTGTTCTTCTCAAAATATCAATAGGGACAACGGCTTCCATTTCTTCAAAGCCATCTGCCAAAAACACATAAATCATATAATCACTCCTAAATTGTTCCACAAAAACCCTGCGTAAAGAGTTTTTTACGGAAGATTTGATGAATTTTTCTATAAATATCGCAAGTATCTTTTTTTGTAAACCTGCTTAGCGTGCCGACAAACAGTGAATTTTGCTTTTTTCGTTTACTTTGAAAAATTTTCTAGGTTAAGTTAGTTGCAATTTGATTTTCGGTCTAAGGATATATTATATATGTCTCCCAAAATACGTTTTATATTCGCATACTTGAAATAGTCTCAATTTATATGAGTTTTACAAATGCAAAATATAAATTTTTTATTTGCTTTTTAGCAATAAGCAAACGAAATTAAGTTTAAAATTACTGTTATTTTCAGATGTTTTTCTGAATCCCTGCATTAATAGATATTATATGTCAATCATTAATAAATTTCAATAGTTTAGAATATTTATTTTTTATAATTAAAACAATTTCTTCGTGAATTTCCTCTATAGACTTTAATTTGTTGTTTTCAACACATTTTATTATGTTCCAGCTGTCACGATGGGCAGAATATTCAGCAGCTTCCTTGCAGTGTTTAAGGAAATTCAAATTAGATTCATGTAAATCTTTTTTTGAGGAATCTCCTTTATATCTTTTGTCCATCAATTGCTGGGATATCTCCAATGGGACGTCTAAATAAATAACGATGTCCGGCTTAGGAAGTCCTAATTTATTGTATTCGTAATCATAAACCCAGGTTAAATAGTTTTCCCAGTTTTGTCTTTCCAGCTTTGGCATCTGATAAAGTGCATTAGAAGAAGTATATCTATTTGCAATAATCCATTTTCCTGCCTGGTAATCTTTTTTTAAGCCATTTTCGAAAGTTAAAAATCTATCTATAGCAAAAAAAGAAGAAACAGCAAAAGCGTTTATCTTAAAAGGGTCTGAGCCAAACTCACCGTTTAAATACATTTTGACAAGTGCAGATGAATCTGATTTGTAATTAGGAAAGGAAACATAGCCTACTTTCTTGGAAAATTTATTTTTTACATATGTATAAAGAAGTTGGGCCTGAGTTTCTTTTCCACTTCCATCTAGCCCTTCTATATCTATCAAAATTCCGTTCATTATGAACCCCTCTTGATTTCTTCAAATTCTTTCCTAACTTCGCTATACCTACCGCAAGACATTTTTCCCTCTTTGCAGTTCCCTCTTATGCATGCGGGTCCTGCGTTTATAAAGATATTCGGTGCAACTTTTGAGACGAGCTTCAGCATTTCTTTTGCTACGGCTCTTATTTCCCATTGTGCACGCATGCAACATCTCAGAGAAAAAAAATTAAGCAGACTTCTAGCATTAAACGTACATACCAGTTTAGTTCCGCAAGCATTCGGCAAAACAAAACGAGCATCTTCTATCGCCATTTTTTCTGCTTTTTTTTCTGCCTGAGTTTCATCCATGCCAAGAG
>CATOLC010000142.1 GCA_951800855.1 uncultured Ruminococcus sp. | reverse complement strand
GATAACATTTATAGGATTATACTTGAAGGAGAAAGGGAAGATAATTTCTTTGTGGATAGTGAGTATATAGGAGCCAAGCTAAAAGAAATGGTATTTTTTGCTGAAGTTTACGATAAGACCATACCTAAATATAAAGAAAATGGAATTAATATAAAATCCGTATTTATTAAAAATATGAGAGAAAAAATAAAAAACTGCCAGAATGAAAAGGAAAAAGAATGTGCAAAAATGGCACTGCATTTTGGGATTAAGTCTTTTAAGGAGGAGATCACTTTTAATGAAGATTAAAAAGGTAGAAATTGAGAATTTCGGTAAACTAAAAAATACTAAAATAGAGTTTGAAAAAGGTTTCCAGATTTTATACGGCAAGAATGAAGCCGGCAAATCTACCCTTATGGAATTTATAAAAATTATGCTTTATAAAGTTAAAGATAATCTCATTCGAAAAAATAGAACTCCGTGGGACGGCACAAAAATGGGCGGAGCTATTGAATTTGAAAGCAAAGGGAAAATTTATAGGTTTCAAAAAGAATTTGGGAATACACCGTCTAAAGATAAAAGCTTTTTAAGATGTGTATCGGATAATACGATTATTGCTCTCGGGAAAAAAGAGGAAATAGGCGAAAAATTTCTTGGCATAGGGTCTGAGGATTTCGAAAGAAGTGGATACATAGATTCTTTAGGGGATAAGATGTGTGACAAAAAGGCAGAAAAAAACCAGGGTATTAAAGATATTATGCTTAACCTGATAAGCACGGGGGATGAGAATATCTCAAGAAAGACGAGTGAAAAAAACCTGAATAGTGCAATAACGACTCTCCTTCATAAAAACGGGAAAGGCGGGGAAATTAGTGATTTAAAAAAAGAGATAGGCGGGCTCAGAGACTCTATTAGGGAAGCAGAAAAAATACAAAAAGAACAAGCCGAAATTTACAGAAGGATTTCAGAGATTGATAATTTAATACAAAATAGGAATTCTTTAAGAAAACAAATTGAAAATTTAGATAGAATTAACCGTTTGAAAAATTTAGAAGAATTGAGAAATTGCCTAAAAAAGGAAGAAATATATCTAAACGGGCTCAGAAAAGAGGGAATTGACCCTGAAAGTGCGGGAGAGGTATTAAATGAACTTATTTCAGAAAAAAATAATATTGATAGCAAAGAGTCTGAAATATGTAATTTGAAAAAAGACCTGGAAGAAAGGGTTTTTATAGATGGAAACTTCCTTAAAGAAATTAAAACTCTGGAAGAGGAAAAAAGGGAACTTAAAGAAAAATTGGAAAGTGCCAAACAAAGCGTAACTAAAGTAAAAGATTTGTTACAGAAATATGATGAAATTCAAGAAAATACTAGAGAAATTAAGCGTTTAAAAGATTTACAAAAAAGACACAAAAATATAAACTATATTATTTATTTAGCTATGATTTTTGTGGCTTTGGGCTTTCTTTATTTTATGCACCAAATAGATAAGCTTAATATATTTGTAGGAATTTTAGGCTTTGTAGTATGTTTAATTCCTTTTTTAATTAATAAATTCAAAGAGCTAAGTTATAGTCCGGGGCAGGAGCATATTATAAAATTAGAAACCGAGATAAATTTTTTGCAAAAATCCTTATATACTGAGTTGGAAGCCATTAAAGCACAATGGGATGTTTTAAATAAAGAAACAGAATGCCGAGCAGTTCAAAGTCAGTTTACTTTAGATAGTGATTTAGAATTATTTTTTCAAGGAGCTGTAAATACGCTGGCAAATAAGATAGAAAGTATATGCCAAATGATAAAAGATAAGCTTAAAATTAAAAACTGTATGTCTTATGATGAAGCAGAAAAAAGTTATAATGAACGTGTAATTACAGAAAGGTTGCTCGACAGCAGGGAACAAGCTTTGCATGAGTTAAAAGAGGTGCTTACAAATAAGATATCACGGTACAATAGAAATATAGGTTCCTACATTAAGGCTATAGAATATTTAGATAATTTAAATGATGTTTTAAAGGAAAAAACTAAAAACCATATGGGAATTGAAGGTTTTGTGAAATCTTTAAATATACATAATGCTAATTTAAATATGATTGAGGAATTAATATCAAAAATATCCTGTAAAATAGATTTGAATACAAAAATTGAAGTTTTGTCTACTGAGAAACATCAGGAATTGTTAGAAAAATTAGAAGAACTGGAAAATCAAGAGTTGGATAATATAAG
>CATOLC010000141.1 GCA_951800855.1 uncultured Ruminococcus sp. | reverse complement strand
GTTCCATATCATTAAGCACATTTACCGCACCAAAAGACTTCTTTATCCCTCTCATTTGCACTGCATACTCACTGCTTATCTCAAACATGGTACTCTCCTTTTTTGTTTTGTATTTTAATTAATATATTTCTCTCTAAACTCTTTATATTCGCTTGCATTAGCCGGAGGAGTAATTTCTCCTGCTGATATCTTGTCTTGTATTTTCATCGCAGCAATATAAACTTTCGGGTCAATATTCTGAGTAGACTCAGAAAGCCCTACACACCCATCGCTGCTCCCAAAAGAAAGAGTTTGCCCACCTATCTTTTCCCCATTCATAGCTTTAGTGGAAACTATTTCTACTGCTTTCCCGGCATTCTTAACTGCTGTAGTAAGGACATTTTTAGGTGCTAAATGTGCTTGATCCATATCTACACCTATAGCAAAATTATTTGTTTCTTTAGCTGCTTCAATTAGCCCAATTCCAACTCCTCCAGCAGCATGAAATACTATATCACACCCATTGGAATACATTTTTAAAGCAATTGCTTTTCCTTTTGCAGCATCACTGAAGCTTTCGGCATATTGGGAAACAAATTCTATATTGACTCCTCTTTCTTTAGCAGCATAATCAACTCCTGCACGGTACCCATATTCAAATTGATCCACAACAATGCTGGCAATTCCGCCGATAAATCCAATTTTGAAAGTTTTTGTGGTTTTGCCCGCCACATAACCAGCTAAAAATGCAGCCTCTTCAGCACGGAAAACTACTCCGGTAACATTTTCAATAGTGTCATCACCATACGAATAGTCGATTATAGCATAATTTAGCTCTGGATTCGTTTCTGCTGCTCGCTTAAGCACATCCGCAAGCGAAAATCCAACTGCCCATATAAGGTCGATATTTTCATCGGCGAGCCTGTCCATATTTATTGGATAGTCAGAAGATTGCCGGGACTCAACATAGCTTACTTTTGCACCAGTGTTTTCTGCAAAATTGCTCATTCCCTGCCATGATGACATATTGAAAGATTGGTCATATACTCCCCCCGTATCGGTGACCATTGCGGTAGAAAATTTTTTGTCGCTTCCTTCCTCATCACTTTTAGAGCATCCTGATAAAACTAATATTGTAACTAAAATTAATAGTAGGGATATTTGTTTTTTTATAGTTTTCCTCCATAAAAAAGCCAACATTTATTCTAAATAAACAAAAACAGCTTAATACAAAAATCAAGCTGTTTCCAAAGCTATTTTCATCATATCAGTGAAGCTGTTTTGCCGGTCCTGTGCTGATAAGGACTCCCCTTTGAAAGGACAATCCGATATAGTAAGAATACACAGTGCCTTTTTGCCTGCTCTGGCTGCATTCATATATAAACCTGCCGCCTCCATTTCTACAGCTAGAATACCCATTTTAGCCCATTTAGATAAACTTTCCGAATCATCACTGTAAAAATCATCCGACGAAAGAACATTTCCAACTTTGTACTCCAATCCCAAACCTAAAGCACAATCACACGCCGATTTCAAAAGATGATAATCAGCAATTGGTGAAAAAGTACCGGGAAGATTGTACTGTGCTGAATAATTCGAATTAGTGCATGCACCCATTCCCATCACAATATCCCGAAGATTTACTTTATCATTAACAGCCCCTGCAGTTCCAATTCTTATTATTTTATCTGTATTATAAAAATTAAATAGTTCATAACTATAAATACCAATAGATGGAATTCCCATTCCTCCGCCCATTACAGACACTCTTTTCCCTTTGTACGTTCCCGTAAAGCCAAGCATATTCCTTACAGAATTAAAGCAAAAACTATTCTCTAAAAAGTTTTCTGCAATATACTTAGCCCTGAGAGGGTCACCCGGCATAAGAACTGTTTTTGCGATATCTTCAACTTTTGCTGAGATATGAGGGGTCGGTATATTAGTCATAAATACCCTCCATTAAAGTTATTTAAATTTCTATTCGCTATATTTTAGCATTTTAAAAAATAATTTGTCAAGCCATTCTGAAAGTTTTTGGATTACAGGGCCTCCGATTAGTGCTGAAATAAGTGTCATTATCCCGACCGTTCCGCCCAAAAAAAAGCCAATTATTAAGGCTAAAGTATCTATAAATATTCTGATTTTACCAAAGGGCTTTTGTAGTTTTTTGCTTATTATCAAGGCAAGTGCCGTCCATGGGTCTATCCCTATTCCAATGGCAATATAGGCAC
>CATOLC010000140.1 GCA_951800855.1 uncultured Ruminococcus sp. | reverse complement strand
TATAAGAAAGTTAAATATATAAAACCGGTTTTATTGAGTTGGCACTTAAAGAGGTGCTTTACGCTAAAACGGTTGCAGTATTTTTATCAATCTTTCAGTACCATATCCTCTTTTAGGGCACTCCCAAGAAAACTTGTTGAAAGCAAGGACAAAAATTTTAAAGACAGACTTGGCAGTATGAATAGAGCGAAAGAAAGATTTAGATTTTCTGCGAAGAGGAGGTATGTAGTGTCTTAGGTCAGAGTTTATACCTTCTACAGTGTAAGTTTGGCTTTTGCTTTTAAGCGAAGTGTGCGTCCCATAATAGCAAATTTCTTCATATGCCGAGTAGGCGTCAGAGTAGTAATGAGCAGCCTTTGGAGAATTATCGACGAGCTGTTGTATCCTCTCCTTACTTTTATCAAAAGCTATATAATAGCCCACTATCTGTCTTTTGTCCCTACTCACTAGAGTTATCACATAAATTCTGTTTTTTCTCTCTACAAAACTGTAGAGCTCATCCATTTCTATTATATTAACTCGCCCATTGACCTTGTTCTTGGCTTCTATTCCCTTTGCATACTTTTTTATCCAATATAAACACGTATTTTTACTTATTTTAAGTATTCTTCCTACCGCCCTTCCACTGTTTCCCTCCATATACAGTTTTATTGCCTGTCTTTTTACCTCTTCACTATAGCTCCTTTCTTTCGGTCTGGGCGTGTATCTTTTTTCACAGTGGTTGCATTTATACATTTGGCTTCCTGCTCGTGTTTTTCCTGCTTTTATTTGTTTATCTTCTCTTTTACAGTTTTTACATCTTATCATTCTTTTATTTTATCATATATCAACGTATTTGGCACTCCCGAAGAGAAAACGAAAAATGGGTTTAAAAACGGAATACGAAGATACAAATGTAAAATATGCAAGTGGAATTACACAAAAAGCATGCCGTATAGGTATCTAATAGGGCAGAGCTAATGTGAAGTTTACGGAGAAATTCAAAAAGACAAAAATTAAAATATGATACCAATCAGAGCGAAAGCATTCTTATTTTCGTGACAAAAGTCATACTTTTACAGTTGAAGGCCCAACTCTGATATTTGTAAATTCATCGCTGTTTTATAGAGCTGTTATAAATATTTATTTTGGACTTTAGGTACTTTTAATTTATTATGAACGTTTTTATGCTTACAACAAATTTGGCGATTTTAAAGCCCGCTTCCTTCATTTGAAGAATTCCGCTTTTCTCATTAATTCTATCCCTTATCTTTAATTTATACACTATTGGGATATAGAGCATGCTAAAAATTTATAATATGGTTAAGAATACATTTGAAAAGGTAAGTTTAATCATCTTTTTCATTTTTTTGTTTAGATTTTATGTAAAAAAGCGTTTAATTATATAGTGTAGGGAAGCTCTATGTCTTTTGCACGAAGAGGATATTAATTTTTTTCATAAATATGATTTACTTTTTAAAAATTATTTGCCTATAATAAAAAGAAAATAGAAAAAAGAAAATAAAAATTAAGAAAGGCAATACAAATGAAAAAAAGAGTTTTGCTTGGAATGAGCGGAGGGGTAGACAGCAGTGCAGCTGCGATTATTCTCCAGGAAAAAGGCTATGAGGTTGTTGGTGCTACTCTTAAACTTCGTCCTGATAAATGCGATACGGTAAACGGTTCTAAAACATGTTGCTCGATAAATGATATTTTAGATGCAAGAAGAGTTGCCTATAAGCTGGGTTTGGACCACATTGTGCTGAATTTTACACAGTCTTTTGAAAAAAAAGTAATAAATAATTTTGTGGATGAGTATCTTAAAGGTAAAACGCCAAATCCGTGCATATATTGTAATAAACATGTAAAATTTGTGGCTTTGATGCAACGGGCAAAAGAGTTGGATTTTGATTATATAGCTACCGGACACTACGCCAATATAGAATATTCTGATAAAGCCAAAAGATTTTTGCTAAAAAAATCTAAATCATCTAAAGACCAAAGTTACGTTTTATATAATTTAACGCAAGAACAGCTCTCACGAACCTTGTTTCCTTTAGGAGACTTAGACAAAGGCGAAATCAGAGAAATTGCACTTAAACACGGTCTTCATATTGCTTCTAAACCCGATAGTCAGGAGATTTGTTTTGTTCCTGATAATAATTATTCGGAATTTATAAAAAATTTCACTAAAAAGGAATTTTCTCCAGGCAAATTTATAGATTTAGATGGAAATACTTTAGGTATGCATAAAGGAATTCCTTG
>CATOLC010000139.1 GCA_951800855.1 uncultured Ruminococcus sp. | reverse complement strand
TATATGTGTGAAGAGGCAGTCCGGCTATGGCTTCTGATAAAATTCTAACGCACGAATAAACCGCAGTTACACTTAAGGCACTCGTTTGACTTACACTCTTTCCGCTGCTGGAGCTGCTAAAAAATGAGCCAAAAACACCTGAGCTAAGGCTGTTTTTTACTTTTGGTTTATCCCTTGAGTGGAAAAGTCTTTTAAAAATGTTCAAACATTGTAAAAGCTAAGTATTTTGTTCTTTATACTTATCATATATGTATTTTCCGAGCCTATATAATGTAGCACAGATCGTGACTCCTACTAAAATCCATCCCAGTACAGGAATGCCGGCAGCCCCAAGGAATATTCCGGAAAGACAACCGGCACCAGACACTACAACTAAAATATTTGCTCCGGAGTCCACTGCATTTCTTAACTTTTCTAAAATAGTTTTTCCCCTTGCCCCTATAATTCTGTCAATTTCCTGAGACGTACTTTCTAAAATATTCTTTGCACGCTCCATAGCCTGACACATCTGGTAGATAGCCTGACAGCAAAGTTCCGTACAATACATATAAGCAGTTAATTCGTTTTCTTTGTATTTTTCAAACATTTGAGTTTTGAAGTCCACTATTTTATTTATCAGACCTGAATAACCATTATTAGTTTTTGTTTGAGCTAATTTCTGCATGTTTTCGTCTGACTTATCACTTTGTATTTCTTGCATGAAATTAAACTCTTTTCCACCTTCTTTTAAACATTCCTGAGCTGCCAATAAAGTTTCTTTTCTTGTTACACTGGGTGATGCAGATTTTTGATTAGAGGATTTCTGTGCTAAATTAAGCTTATCTTCTACAGCTTTTACCTTTCCTTGAATTTTAAGTAATGATTCTGCAATTTCACTCCATTTACTACCAGTATTACTTCCATTAATGCATTTTGTTGCAACAAAATGTTTAAAATTCTTCAGTTCCTTTTCAATAGTCAGCATTCTTCTACCAATTTCTTTTTCATTAATTAAGTTTGACCCTTGACCGCTATTTAAAATTGTAGTATCCATGTCTTCCTTAATATGCTTGATCTTTTTTCTACAATCATCTAAACTGCTTTGAGTTTCCTGTAAATATTTTGAGTCTATACAGATATTACTAATATTTATAATTTCTTGTATATTTTTTTTCTGTAAAGTTTCTTCCTCTTCAAGCATATTTGGATTAGTACCTGGAAATTCTTTCATTTTTTGTATAATTTCAAGTTTTTTAAATTCCGACCTTGCTGATTCCACACACTGATCAAACAAAGTCTTGGATTTTTTAGCTACATTGTCTCTGAGTACTTTTATGTTATTACTATCTGATTTTAACTTATTGTATCTGTCATTAAAATTTGCTGACATAAAAGACACAGTATCGTTTCCTTCAAATTTTACGTTTAATTGCTTGCCAAAATTTATTTTCTTAAGTTTATTATATCTGTCAGTAACACTTGGAAAATTGCCTTTAATGGCACTGATTGCCACTTTATCTGAATCGTCAAAGCCTTCTAGTTTGTCATTGCTTTTACTTCCTAAAATAGATACACAAGTAGAATATCCTACCCCTAGCTTTGGAAAACAATACTTTAATAGTCGAGTCAAAGTTACTAATTTAGAAAAGTTATTCCCGGCTATATTCATTTTGATACCTTTCCTTAATTTTTGCAGGGCCCTTGTCTCTCCTATAGCCACAGAGTCTCCAGCTTTTACGTATTCATAAAATCCATCATCATTTTTTAAATATTCCTCCCCAAAACTCATAAAAAATGTATTTTTAGATTTCTTCTTTGGATCAAGCCATACCTTTCTTTCCTGATCAAATTTATATTTAAGCTTTTTAATACTATCCCAAGTATCCTTACAAGTCTTAGCAGCCTTTTTTACTTCGCCATTTGGAGCAAATATATTTTCCTCATTTGCACCATTTTTTGGAAATAATTTCATAATAATCGTCCTTTCAATTAATATTATATAGAATATTAACACAATTCATGTTAAAAGTCAATTTATTTATATGTTAACAATCTTAGTTTTTGTACATATATTTTTATATATGTACAAGATATATATAAGTATATTAATGAATATATTTTATACGGTAAAAAACTCATAAAACAGGGGAAATTAACTTTGACTGATATCCCTAATAAAGAAATATTCAAAGAATTAATAATAAAAAAGCTATCACATAATTTTGGAGTAAGCGTAAAAGAGGCTACTTATTTCCACATATAGTACTATAGTGTTAGTAATCAAAGAAATAATGCTGTCAAAGAGAGCATTTCAGAGATTTGCTGTG
>CATOLC010000138.1 GCA_951800855.1 uncultured Ruminococcus sp. | reverse complement strand
CTAAAATACAAAGAGCACAAGAGCAAAAAGCTAAAAACGGCTGTGTTTTGCAGTATATGTGCCATTATTTAACCTGTTTTGCTCGCGAATTTATCCTGTTTCTAAATTTTTTGATATCATTTTTTATTCTTTTTATCTCTTTCCTTTACCTGTCTTTTGCCTTCCATCTTTTTTAGCTCCGCCAATTTATTTAAGGACAATTAACTATAATTTGAAAAAAGAATATTTTAAATGTATAATTATATTTGTGTTTTATTTAGGAGGATTGATATGCTTTTAAAAAAGTGGGAAGATTTGCCAAATGAGATTAAGAATGAATCTGTCTATGTGTACTATGGTATACTAAAGGAGAAAACACTTCATTTAGTGATAAAAAGATGTTTTGATATTTTATGTTCAATAATATTAATGGCTGTTTTGTTTGTTCCTATGATTTTCATCGCGGTTTGTATAAAAATTGATTCTCCAGGGAACGTATTTTTTAGGCAGACAAGGGTAACTCAGTATGGTAAGACTTTCAGAATATTTAAATTTAGAACTATGGTGAGTGAGGCGGAGAATTTAGGGCCACAGGTAACCTGTAAGAATGATATAAGGGTCACGAGAATAGGGAGAGTTTTAAGAAAATTTAGAATAGATGAAATACCTCAGCTGATAAATATTTTATTAGGGCATTTAAGTTTTGTTGGAACAAGACCTGAGACAATTAAATATACGGACGCCTACACAGATGAAATGAAAGCAACGCTTCTTTTGCCAGCGGGAGTAACTTCTCTTGCAAGTATAAAATTCAAGGATGAGGCAGAAATTTTAAATAAACTTAAAAATGTTGAAGACACCTATATAAATTTTATTTTACCTAAAAAAATGGAATATAACTTAGAATATATTAAAAGTTTCAATTTTTTTTATGATTTAAAAATAATGTTCCAAACAGTAATTGCTGTTATTAAGAAATAATTATCTTTTAGGAGGACTAAAATGGGATATAATGATGTGAAATATAATGTTAAATTTTCCCCGCCTGATATTTCAACAGAGGAAATTAATGAGGTTATTGATTCTTTAAAGTCGGGCTGGATTACTACTGGACCAAAGACTAAATTATTAGAAAAGGAAATTGCTAAATTTTGTATGACCCAAAGGGCAGTTTGCTTAAATTCAGCAACTGCATGTATGGAGCATACATTAAGGCTTTTAGGGATAGGCGAGGGTGATGAAGTTATAACCAGTGCATATACATATTCGGCTTCCTGCAGTGTGATATGCCATGTAGGCGCTAAACCTATACTTATTGATACGCAAGAAAACTCCTTTGAGATGGATTATGATAAATTAGAATTAGCAATAACAGAAAAAACAAAGGCTATAATTCCCGTTGATTTAGCAGGTATTATGTGTGATTATAATAGAATCTTTGAAATAGTAAATAAAAAAAGAAATCTGTTTGAACCTGCTAATGAAATTCAGAGTGCGATAGGAAGAGTTATAGTTTTAGCTGATGCTGCACATGCGTTTGGAGCATCGCAAGATGGGAAAATGTGTGGCTCGGTAGCAGATTTTACAGCTTTTTCGTTCCATGCCGTTAAAAATTTAACAACAGCCGAGGGTGGAGCAGTTACTTGGAGGAAAATTAGCGGTATTTTAGATGATGATATTTATAAACGTTATATGCTTTTGTCCCTTCATGGACAAGATAAGGACGCTCTGGAGAAATCTAAAGCGGGTAACTGGGAATATGATATAAAATTCCCTGGGTATAAATGCAATATGACAGATATTATGGCGGGGTTGGGACTTGCTCAGCTAAAAAGATATGAATCTTTACAAAAACGAAGAAAAGAAATAGTGAAAATGTATGATGATAGATTAAATGGAGAAAATATAGAATTTTTGGATCACCTTAATCCAAAAAATATTTCTTCCATGCATTTATATATGGTAAGACTTATTGGGAAAGACGAAAAATTCAGAAATGAACTTATTAAAAAAATGGGAAATAAGGGAATAGCTACAAATGTCCACTATAAACCCCTTCCAATGCATACGGCGTATAAGAATTTAGGCTTTGATATAAAAAATTATCCCAATTCTTTTAATTTATATAAGAATGAAATAACCCTTCCTCTGCATACTTTACTAAGTAATGATGAAATAGAATATTGTATTCAAACATTTAAATATTTTATAAATGAGTAAATAAAATTTTTATTTAAATTTTTAGGACACTAAATAAAACGAGGGATTTTTTTGCCGGAGATTAAAAAAGATAGGACGCATTCTGTTCTTTTAAATACAAGTTTATTTAGGATTATATAT
>CATOLC010000137.1 GCA_951800855.1 uncultured Ruminococcus sp. | reverse complement strand
AATGTTTTTAAGGGAGCTACAGTCCTTAAAAACGTCGCACGCAAAGAACTCTAGATAACAAGAGATTCGAACGGAGGCAAGACCCGTGCAACCCTCGAAAGCTCTTTCCCCAATTGACATAATATTAAAACTGAAAGTAAAGGTGGTAAGGTTTTTGCAGCCCTTAAAAGCTCTTTCCCCAATTGAAATCAGATCCCAATATTCGCCTAAAGTAAAGGAGGTAAGACTCGTGCAACCCTCGAAAGCTCCTTCCTCAATTGAGCCTAACGAACTACTGATATTAATGGAGGTAAGGTTAGTGCACCCCTTAAAAGCGTATTGCCCAATTGAGTTTATACTAACAGGGATATTAACGGACTTAAGATTAGTAAAATTTTCAAAAGCATGAGCCGGGATCGTAGTCGATCCCCTTGTACACTTACACTCAACATGTTCTATTTCAGCTACAGGCACCTTGTATGACAGAGTGTCACCATCTTTTATGTCTGAGATAGTTAAAGTTTTGGTTTGTGCATTATAATTACTATCGTCTATCGTAATTTCTGCTGCACTTACCACACTGCTATTTGACACCACGCTGGGCATAACCCCCATAAAACCTACACCTAAAACTATAGCTGCGCTGATTTTAGCAGCTAAACCCGTTTTCTTTTTTTCAAAATTCATATTTTTTCTCCTTTTCATAATAATTTTTATTTTTAAAATAGAGTCTCCTTCCCTCTTGATATTAATTATAACATATCCAAAAATAAAATTCAATACATTTTTAACATTAAAATACATCATCCACAGTAGGGACCCTTAAAATATAAAAAATCCAGTGGGACATAGCAAGAACTTTCAAAATTAAAAATATTGCTTGACAATTATATTTAGTTTTATTAGAATATAGTTAAAGAAATTCATAATAATTGTAAGGGAGAAAATCTATGTCAAAAAAATTTTCTCATCAAAAGATACTGTTAAATTTTATAGCAGGCTGTGCACTAACTTTAATTCCAGCACCCAATATTTTTGCTGGGGACTCTGTAACTAAAAATTCGGCTTCTTCTAGCCAAACATCACAAACTTTGCCAATACAAAGTGATCATAATAATAGTGATGTACCTGTTTTAAATGAACAAACACCAGCCTTTTTTGAAAATCCTGTCTTGCTTTTAAATAGACCTCTACCAGCTTTTCTTGAAAAGCCTGAAAAATCTGTCCAGCTTTTAGGACCACTACCAGATTTTCCTAAAAATCTTGTCCCACTTTCAAATGGACAACCACTAGACTTTCTTGAAAAGCCTGTCTTACATTTAAATGAACAAATACCAGATTTTCCTGAAAAGTCTTTCCTGCCAAAGAATCAATGTCTCAAAACAGAAGGATTTTATTGTCAAAAAGCTGTTCGTAAAATTTGTGAAAAATTTGGAACAACTTGGGAAAAGCAAAATATTTATAGAATAGTGAAACCGGTTCTCGCTGCTATGGGAGAAAAACCGCCTAGCCGGTCCGAACAGCGTTGCATATCGTTATTTTACAATAGAGCAGCTAGATATGACGATGATTTTATTAAGCTATTTTCTATGTGCTGCTGTCGTATTACTTTAGCCGAAGCTATGAGAAGACCGGTTCCGACTGATGACGAATTAACTAAAGAATTAATTGAAATACTTTCTCACCCCAATAGTTAAGCCGTAACATAGAGCGTTAAATTTTAATTTTTAATGTTAAAACAATTCGTTAAATTAAGAAAAATTAGCTGAGATTTAGTCTCGGCTATAAATTTATTTAATATAATAAGATGAAGTATTAAAATTTAATTTTTAATATTAAAATACCTTGTTTTTCTACAAAAACATAAAAACTATCTTTATAATATAGATAGTTTTTAAATGTAAAGTTGTAAATGATACTATATATTTTAAAAGGGGCGGAACAAGTGAAAATACTTTTACATGCATGTTGTGCGCCGTGCTCAATAAAGTGCATTGATGTTTTAAAAAAGAATAACTTTGAAATAACGGCATTTTGGTACAATCCGAATATTCATCCATGTGTTGAATATAAATCTCGTAAAAATACTCTTATAGATTATTGTTATAAGCAAAATATAGAGGTTATAGTTAAAGATAATTATGGGTTAAGGGAATTCATTTGCAATATTTATCCTGATTTTGGTTTAAGCCGATGTAAAATTTGTTATAAAAAGCGTATCGAAGAAGCTGCTAAACATGCGTCGGAACTAGGGTATGATAGTTTTTCAACAACTTTGCTTATAAGTCCATATCAAAACCACAATATGCTTATTGAAATTTGTGAGGAAATGTCAGAAAAATACAGCGTTGGGTTTACTTATATAGATTTCCGCCCCTATTTTAGGGAGGGACAAAAACTTGCAAGAGACATGGGTCTTTATATGCAAAAATATTG
>CATOLC010000136.1 GCA_951800855.1 uncultured Ruminococcus sp. | reverse complement strand
GAAATAAGAGTTGACTTCCCCACATTAGGATATCCAATAATACCAACATCAGCAATTAATTTTAGTTCCAGCTTTAATTCCAGTTTTTCTCCTTCTTCTCCTGATTTTGAAAAACGAGGAGACTGCCTAACCGGTGTAGCAAAATTCATGTTCCCTGCTCCGCCTTTTCCGCCTTTTGCTATTATCACCGGTTCAAAGTCGGATAAATCTTTGATCAAAGCCCCGCTTGTATTGTCTTTAATTAAAGTTCCTAAAGGTACTTTAATTAATAAATCATTCCCGCTTTTACCTGCTTTTTTCCCAGATTTTCCATCTTCTCCTCTTTGAGCAATATATTTCTTTTTATACCGAAAATCAATTAAAGTGGACAGACTCTTATCTGCTTGAAAAATGATACTTCCTCCACGTCCACCATTTCCACCATCAGGTCCTCCAGAAGCGGTAAATACGTCTCTATGAAATGAAACTGCTCCATTTCCGCCATCTCCGGCTTTAACCATTATCACTGCTACATCAGCAAACAACGCTTCAACACCTATTCTCTATAAATTTTCTCAATCCTACTCACAAGCATATACGCTGGCTTTTTTACGGTTTCTTCCCATCCGTTCAAATTTTACTCTGCCATCAATCAGTGCAAATAAAGAATCATTAGATGCCCTTTTCACATTTTTCCCAGGATGAATCTTTGTTCCACGCTGAGTAACAAGAATATTCCCTGCTAAAACATATTGACCATCAGCACGCTTAACTCCTAGATATTTAGGATTAGAATCACGACCATTTTTAGTAGACCCTAATCCTTTTTTATGGGCAAATAATTGTATATTTATCCTTAACATAATTAAACCTCCATGTAGTTTATCCTGATATTTTTAGGATACATTTCTTCTAATCCTATGAGATGTGTCTTAAGTCCTTCAAACAAAACTTTTGTCCGCACCTCATCATTTTCATTTATAATAAACTCTAGTTTGCCATCTTCAATAAATAATCTCTGGACACTAATATGTAATATATCAGTGATTGTGTTAATTATCATATAAACCGCCGATGAAACTGCGGCACAAACTATATCTTTCCCTTGAGAATCGTAGTTGCAATGACCCGAAATATAAAATCCTACAATTTTCCCTTCTGATAAAACGCAAAATTTTATATTAAGCATAAGAGTTAATGTCTGTAACTATCTCGCTTATTTCTACTTTCGTTTGCCATTGTCTATGCCCCATCTTACGTTTGCAACTCTTTTTAGGCTTATAAGTAAACACTGTTAATTTTTTGCCTCTTTTGGTCTCCAATACATTACCTAAAACCCTTGCCTTATCAATATAAGGACTGCCCATATTAAAGCCACTGTCTTCTCCCAAAGCTAAAACTTTGAATTCAACTGAACTCCCTTCTTCGGCAGAAAGTCTTTCGACATAAATCACATCGCCTTTTTTTACCTTATACTGTTTTCCTCCACTTTCTAATACTGCATACATATTGTAATGCACCTACCTTTTTATATCTCGCTACTGTTAGGTAGACTAATCATTTTTGACCTACAGTAAGCGGTTTTAAAATTATATCATATTATTTATCTCAGGTCAACACTTTTATCTCGCAGGCGGAGCTAAAAAGATAGAAGGTAAAAGATAGCAAAAGAAAAGGGGAGAGAAAAATAAAAAATCATATCAAAAAATTTATAAACAGGGTAAATTTGCGAATAAAAAGGGCTAAATAATGGCATATACACTACAAAACACAGCCATTTTTAGCTTTTTTGCTTTTTTGCTCTTTTGCCCTTTGTATTTTGTATACCGCATGATTAGTTTCCCGCACTGCTAAATTAGAAATATGTTGATTGTTGACTTTAATTGTGTTTAAATTAATATCAAGTGGCAATGGGGCTAGATTTTAAAAATTATTAAAAGGAGAAAAATTATGAATTTTGAAAAAAAGAAAATGGGTTTAGTCGCTAAAATCAGCGCAGCTATAGTTTTAGGCGTAGGTTTTATGGTGGCTCTTCCCAGCGTGATGCCAAATAGCAGTGTGGTAAGTGCAGAAAAAATTACGATAGACGATAACAATTTTAATGAGTTTTATAATGTACAAACCAAAACTTTAAATATCCCAGCCATAAACCATGATGACACTCTGTCATATAAGTTAAGTAAAGGTCTTAAAAACGCAGTAGAATGTGTTGAGATTTCAAATGGAGCAACAACGATTCCCCCTGGAGCTTTTATGGATTTTGCCAATCTTAAATCTGTTACTATCCCTGATAGCGTAACGTCAATTGGGGACCATGCTTTTGCATACTGCCGAAACCTTACCTCCGTTACTATCCCTGAAAACTCAAACCTCACATCAATTGGGTCCCATGCTTTTGCAGTATGCTGGAATCTTACCTCCGTGTCCATCCCTACGAG
>CATOLC010000135.1 GCA_951800855.1 uncultured Ruminococcus sp. | reverse complement strand
AAGCTTTCTTTCTCTCTTCAAGTGTTCTCCATTTTTTCATTCTCTTTCTCTCCTCTGTTTTTTATTTTATCACAGAAGGGGTGCGATTTTTTCAATCCTTTGTCCGTTTTTTCGGGGGCAGTTCCATAATAGAAAAGAGATATGAATATTTGAAAAATGTGAAATGCAATATAAAATTTAAAATCAGATACTTGTAAGATCAGTATTATTGGGCTTTTGAACGTTTTAAGGCGGATTTTACATATGAATTTTAAGAGCTTTTTTAATTCGTTTTGAGCTTTCTATATGAACGTATGCAACCGGTTGCATTTTTTTAAAAATATTTAAGAGTTCTAATTTGAAAATAGATAAGATAATTTTCTGAAGTATAGAAAAGAGATTAGAAGTTTGAAAAGCTTGCCAGAATTTGAGAGATTTATTAACCATTTTTTCAGGCTTGGAAACAACTTTGGTGCGGCGAGTAAAACGAACGAGATCATTGCGCACATTGCTGTTATCACGCTTAATCGCAACAGTATGTTGCTTACCGATAACGTGTTTGGCATTAGACGAAACTGTAGAAAAAGCATCCCAAGAGTCTGTGTAAAAAGTACAGCCCTTGAGATGTTTTACTTTTTCGTACAATCTTCTGAATGTTTTCGCAGACCTAGAACCCGTAACCCATGCTATCATTTCATTTTTAGCTCTATCATAAGCCTTGATTACCCAAAGTTTGCATTTTTTATATAGAAAATGCCACATTTCATCAAATTCTGTTTCTTTTATATCGTTATTTGTTTCATAATACGGTAATTTTTCAACTGCTTCGTTAATCCATCTGTATACTAATTACCATCACATTACGAACATTTTTGCTATCTTATTTATTGACATTCTTCCTGTCCCATATAACATTATACACATTGCTTTCCTTGCTTTTATTTTTCATTTGTCCTTTTGTCTCCTTCTATAAAATTACACCCACATTCTTTGCATAAATATCTTTGCTTCCCACTCGCATTTCCGGTTTTTACATATTTTTCTCTTCTCCATTTTTTACATTTTATCATTCTAATCACTCCTTTGTGATTAGTCTTCCCTCTTTTTTTATTTTTATCTATCTTTTCTCTCACATTTTTAAAGTTAGTGGATTATTCAAGTCTGTTTTCTACTGTAAATTTCTATAACATATAAGCGACCTATTTTTGCTCCTTTTCCTTTTTTATTCCAAATATTTTCCTCAGGAAAAATCCTATAACTTTAGGGCGATTTATTACGACTACTTTCATCTGATAAGACCTCCATGTTTTGAAATTTAGCACTTTATTAGTGCGATGGCGAGTATTATTATAATGATAGAGATTAATATGATGATAAAACTCTCAGGGAACAAAAATGAAAATGCAAGTCCCAGACCGAAAGTAAGAGCCCAAATGCCCTGCTGTTTGTAACCACACATAGAATTCACCCACCATTCAGTGTAATACTGGTAACTTAACAGTTTCAAACCCTTAATTACAGTATATACACTAAATAAAAAAATGTTATTAATTAAAATTGGTGGCAGAGCTAAAATAGATAAAAATACAAAAATATAAAAGCCGCCTTTTTCAACAAAGTGAACGGGTTTTATGCTGTCTAATTTCTTTGGAGACTGACCACTTTTCAACGGTTTTGCTCCTACTACTTTTTATGGGGAGTGACCAGCGGAAAGAAAATATGATAAAATAGAAATTATGGAAGAGACAAAACACCCAGAATGTGGAAACGAAGAGATATGGAAAGCAGGAAAAACAAGAGGGAAACAGCAATATCAGTGTAAGCAGTGTAAAAGGAAGTTCATAAGAGAATTAAATTATGGTGAGGAGTCCAAAAGGAAGATAATACAAATATTTTACGAAGGGAACAGCGGAAGAGCCGTCGGAATACTTATAAAAATAAACAAATCGACGGTATACAATTGGATAAAAGAATCAAACAATGGGATAGAAAAGTCGAAGCCGGATATAGAAAGAGAACCGCCTAAAGAGATAATAGAAATGGATGAACTTTTCAGCTGCACAAAGCATAAAAAACAGAACATATCTGATAACCCTTGTGACAAGAAGACCCAGACAAATTGTGGGTTTTCATATTGCATTTGATAGAAGCGGAAATAGGATACAAACTATAGTGGACAATGGGCTTAAAGCTAAATTCTATTTTTCAGACGCAAATCCAAGCTATCAAAATGTATCCTATTGGGGTAGGGATTCCTATTTTAAGAACAAGAGCTATACTTTCAAGGTAGAGGGCATAAATTATGATATACGCAAGTATATTGCCGCCTTACAGCGCCCATATAAATGTTTCTTTCGGTCTTTGGGTACTTTTAAATTTGCAATGGATATTTTTGTATATGCTTATAATAAACTCGGGGAATTTAAATCTCGCTTTCCTCGCCTTAAAAAGGCCGCCTCTCTTATTGATTTTATCCCTTATCTTTAATT
>CATOLC010000134.1 GCA_951800855.1 uncultured Ruminococcus sp. | reverse complement strand
AAGCGAAACCTCATTATAGTTTTTGGGGTGTAGAATTTATTCCCAATTTTGGCTTTTCCATCTTTTACAATAATATTAGAGTTTGTATTCTTATTAGGAGATATTGAAGTCGTAGTGCTCTTTTTATTTGTAGTTGCTTTAGCATTTGTCTGGCTTTTTTGAGTAGTCCCTTTTTTAGCGGAGGACTGGGAAGCTGCCTTTTTAACAGAAGCTAATCCATCAACTGTAGTTTTATTATATACTTTGTTATACATGGCTTTTTGAGGATTTTTAATAAGTCCTGCGCCCTTTTTACCATATGTTGGGTTAATTGCACGTTTTGCGGCTCGTTTATATTTACCAACGGTTCTGGCTTTAAAGCTTTTTTCCAAATTTGGTGTTCTTAAACCTATTTTCATTAGAAATTTCCTCCCCAAATCGTATTTTCATATTTTAGAATTTTCCTCTTAGCTCCACGACTTTACCAATGATTTTTACTGGCTTAGACAAAATTTCTTCGTTGCTGAAAAACATAGGGGCATAACTTGGATTATTGGAAATAAGTTCTATACCATCCCGGTATTTGCGGAGCCTTTTGCATGTTGCATCATTACCGTTTACCATAGCGATAACAACATCACCGCTTTCGGCATCATCCTGCTGTCGGACAATAACTATGTCACCTTCATAGATACGGGGCTCCATGCTGTCACCGTGGATCTGCAGTCCAAAAAAGTCACCAGTGCGGGCAAGCTCTTCTGTGATCTCTTCCGTATCAATGATATTCTCAATGGCTTCTATCGGGATACCGGCGGCTACACGGCCGAGGACGTTAATAGTAACACCTTTTGATTTATTAGTATTGGAAAACGGCTTATCATCTATTAAATCTGATTTTCCAACATTGAAGTAATCAGCCAGTCGTTGAACTTTTCCCATTCTTGGAATAGCTATGCCTTGGCACCATGTGTTAAAAGTTTGTGGAGATACGTCTATAGAATCGGCAATCTCTTTTTGAGTTTTATTTGATAAAGAGATATAATGATTCAAATTTTTAGAGAATATTTTTTTCTGTTCTTCATCTGTCAATCGCTTCACCCCCCAATTCAAGCTGACTATACATGTATAATACAATAAAATTTTATTATTAGCAACTGAAAATCAAAAAAAATTTTATTTTGGTATTGGCATCAAATTAAATTTGATTTATGATAAAGAAAAAACAGGAGGTGAACAGTATTTTGAAAAAGTTGCAGATCAGTTTGGCGGCGGCAAGAGTAAACGCTGGAATGACACAAGAAGATGCAGCAAAGGCTTTAAATGTTGGGAAACAGACGATAGTAAGCTGGGAAAAAGGAACATCAGAGCCTAAAATGTCACAGAGTAGAGCTCTTAGTGAGTTATATAAGATGCCATTAGACTATATTTTTTTACCACAAAAATCAAATTAAAATTGATTATCAAAAAAATAAAATGAGGAGGTGAGGGAGATTTCAGCTACAAAAAACATGGCTAAGTATATAAAAGAGAAAGCAATAAACCTTTCTGCAATGTCAAGAGAAACGGGAATCGCATATTCTGCTTTATATGCAAGTCTGGGAGATAAGAATAGGGATAGGCCATTATCGATTGATGAGGCAATTGTGATATGCAAATTCCTCGATATTGATCCCAGAGAGTTTGCGGAGCAGGAGACGGTGAAGTAATCGTAGTTAAAGTAAATTTTGCGTACCTTGAAAAGTTTTTATTGCTGTGAAAACAAAAAACTGTCAGTGTGTCGTCACTAACAGCTTTTGCCTAAATTTTTTAACCCTATATACTTTGCAGGTTTTCACCACATTGTACGACACCAACGTTTCTTTAAGTATTCCGCCACTTACGCAGTTTTAGTTCAGCGATAAGTAAACGCCCATTAGCTGGAGGAATATAAGGAGTACACGATACAGTGGGACATTATAGGTTGTCGACCGTGCCTTTTTGACTCTTCTGTGAGTAGCTCCGCTGCATCAGTTGCTACATTTTACTGCCAGTTTATACTGCTTTGGCACCAGTGTTGCGACCTTATATTAAAGGAACTGGGCAAGTCAATTTTTTTATGAACATAAAGTACCTCCTTGCCCGAATATGAGTGAAATGATTTTAGCATAGTAATAAAAACTTTTCAAGGTACAGCAAAATTTATTTCAGAGCAACAGATAAATTGTCGACATTGATTCCAGAGAATTTGCAGAACAGGCGGAAAGAGGGTGAAGGAGATAAGGCAGAATTGGGGTTCGTGGATAATCCTTATCATTTTTTGGATTTATATTTTGTCAAAGAACTAGTGCAAGGAAAGCATATCACAAAAAGTAGAAACACGGAAGAGAAAATATAGGTGATTGCGAAACAGGGTTGGTGTTTGATGTTCAGAAAAGGCAGACGCCGGATTTTGTGGGAGATAAGCAGGAAAAGTAGATGGTGATATCGGGAAAGTCGGTATGGAAGGTAAGCAG
>CATOLC010000133.1 GCA_951800855.1 uncultured Ruminococcus sp. | reverse complement strand
CATCAGGGGAGAAGATTTCTTCGTTCCAAGCACTTATGATATCTACAGCTTCGCGGATAGGGACAGGGAACATTGCAGGAATTACAACAGCTCTTGTGTCAGGTGGTCCAGGTTCGATTTTTTGGATGTGGGTAATGTCGGTACTTGGTACTGCTTCTGCCTTCATGGAGAGTACCTTGGCACAGATTTACAAAGTACGGGATGACGATGGGACATCTTTCAGGGGTGGACCGGCATATTATATCCAAAGTGCCTTAGGAAGGAGAGACATTGGGATTTTGTTTTCTTCTCTTTTAATACTTTGTTTTTCATGTGGATTTAATGCATTACAGGCCCACCAGATATCATCGTCTTTTGAATACTATGTTCCAGGATATATGCAGAGCTTCTGGCCATTTGTTGTCGGTGCGATACTTTCCACTCTTACGGCAATAATTATATTTGGAGGGACTCATAGGATAGGTTTTATTTCATCAGTTGTGGTCCCGTTTATGGCATCTTTATATATTGGAGCAGGAATATATATAATTTTCATTAATTTGGACAAGCTTCCGGAGATTATTTCTTTAATAATAAAAGAAGCTCTGGATTTTAAATCTATAATTGGTGGGTTTGCGGGAAGCTCGGTTTTAATAGGAGTCAAAAGAGGGTTATTTTCCAATGAGGCAGGGATGGGAAGTGCTCCGAACGCCTCAGCAACTGCAGATGTCTCTCATCCGGTAAAGCAGGGGATAGTTCAGGTGCTTTCAGTGTGTATAGATACTTTAATATGCACTGCTACGGCATTTTTAGTGCTAGCGTCAGGGGTTGAGCTAGATGGGAAATATGACGGGATTCCTCTTGTCCAGCAGGCACTAAATAGCGAACTAGGAAGCTTGGGCATACATTTTATTTCAATATCTATTTTTCTATTTGCTTTTAGTTCAATCATAGGCAATTATTGTTATTCGGAATCAAATATACTTTTTATTTATGATTCCCATAAACTTTTGCTCGTGTTTAGAGCATTTTGCGTTTTACCTGTCTTTTTGGGAGCAATATCGAGTTCAAGTTTGGCATGGAATTTTGCCGATATATGCATGGGGCTTATGTCTATTGTTAATATTATTTCAGTGCTGTTGCTATCTAATATAGTTATTATTGTCTTAAAGGACTATGCGAAACAAAAATCAGAAGGAAAAGAGCCCAGATTTAACGCAATAGACTGCAAAATAAAAGGGACACACCTCTGGAAATAAGGTGCGTCCTGCAATATTAGTTTTGTATGATTATGAATTTGTTGTTTCGGGAGCCGGCGGAGCTGGTGCTATGGCAGGCTCAGCTGGAGTTTTCTGTTCAGGTTGTTTTTTATGAGGACCGTGATGTCCGTGTGGTTTTCCTTTGCCACAATTACAACATCCACCTTTGCATCCTGCTCCAGTTACCTCTTCAAGATTTTCAATAGTTTCTTTAGCTTCTTTATTAGTATCTGACATAAATATTACCTTCTTTCTTTATTATTTTGGTGGAAAGATATCAATTCCACAATTATATAATACTATATTTATATAAAGATGTCAATACTTTATCTAAAAATTTTTAAATTTTATACAATTATTACAACTATCTCATCGGCTGTTATTATTCTGAGTGTCTTTGGGAATTTAAAAAAATTAAAAAAGCATTGAAATTTCATCAATTTTATGCTATAATTTAAACAGGTGGTTGTAATGATGTGAAGAGAGAAAAAATTAAAAATCGAAGCATTTGTGGCTTAATTGTAGGGATTTTCCTGGTTCCGTTTTTTATAAACTGTAGTAATAATGGTAATATAAAATGGAATAAAATTTTTCATGTTATCAATTTGTCTTCTACTTCTGAAAAAGAAGAAGACTACGTTATGGGAGTGCATTTTTTAAATGTAGGCCAGGCAGACTGTAGCTATATAAAATGTGGAGATGCTAATATTTTAATAGATTCGGGAGATAATGAGGTTTTTCCAACTACAGTTGAGTATCTCAACAGGCGTGGAGTCAAGAGGCTTGATTTACTTGTTGCGACTCATCCTCACAGGGACCATATAGGGCAAATGAGTAATATTATAGATAATTTTGAAATAGGATGCTTTATTATGTCGAGGACTCAAGAGAACGCCGCAGTAGACATAGGTACATATGATAGGATGGTAACATCTCTTAAAAAGAAAGAGGTCAATGTAAGGTTTGCTGAACCGGGAGATAGACTTAAAATTTGTGATTTAACAATAGATATATTGGGACCGTGTAAGATATATGGAAATATTAATGATAATTCCGTTGTACTGAAATTGACTTATGGGAAAAACAGGTTTTTATTTATGGGAGATGCAGAAAAGTCTGCTGAAAATGATTTAATAAAAAGTATTTTTATATTTTTGATATGCATTCCGTTAAGTTACATATTTTATTGGTTTGTTAGTTTAAGAATAATTAATATCGTTTATTACATAGATACATTACCAAAAGGTA
>CATOLC010000132.1 GCA_951800855.1 uncultured Ruminococcus sp. | reverse complement strand
GATTTATATCAAAGTAATTTGTGGGGGAATATTGATGATTAGTATAAGTTTTAAAGACGGAGAAAGAATAGAATGCGAGGAGGGAATAAGTGCTTTAGAGGTCGTAAAGAGGCAAAGAAAGATTAGAAGTGAAGCTGTTTTAGCTGTGCGAATTAACGGCAAAGTATGCGATTTAAGGACTAAAATAAATAGCAACTGTAGTATTGAATTACTAACTTTTGATAATGAGGACGGGAAAAAAGTTTATTGGCACACAAGTTCTCATATAGTAGCCCAGGCCGTGAAGAGACTGTTCCCTAAGACTAAGCTTGCAATTGGACCGGCTATAGATGATGGATTTTATTATGATTTTGACTTTGAAAAACCTTTTACGGATGAAAATAAGTCTATGATTAATGAGGAAATAAAGAAGATTATAAAAGAAAATTTGCCTATTGAGAGATTTGTTTTACCTAAAAATGAAGCAATAAAACTTATGGAAGAAAAAGGGGAAGGCTATAAGCTGGAATTAATTAATAATTTGCCTGAAGACAAGGAAATTTCATTTTATAAACAAGGTGAATTTACAGATTTATGTGCTGGACCTCATCTTATGAGAACGGGACAAATAAAAGCTATCAAGTTGCTATCTTCATCTGGTGCATATTGGAGAGGGGATGAGCACAATAAGATGCTCCAAAGGATTTATGGGATTTCTTTTCCAAAAGCGAGTCAGGTTGATGAATTTGTAAAAATGCTGGAAGAAGCTAAAAAGAGAGACCACAGAAAGCTTGGAAAGGAGCTGGAGCTGTTTTTCTTCGATGAAACAGCTCCAGGGATGGCATATTGGCTCCCAAAGGGATTCAGGCTTATGAATAAACTTATTGATTTATGGAGAAAAGAGCATGAGAAGAGAGGATATCAGGAGTTTTCCGGACCTCAGCTTAACAGCAGTGAGCTTTGGAAGACCTCTGGGCATTGGGATCATTACAAGGAAGATATGTTTGTTTTAACAGATTCAGATGGAAAAGAACAGGCATTAAAACCCATGAATTGCCCGAACTCTATAAAAATATTTGCCTCCAAACTAAGGAGCTATAAAGACCTACCGATGAGGCTTAATGATGTTGATGTTATACATAGAAATGAAAAGTCAGGTCAACTGAATGGTCTTTTCCGAGTTAGAATGTTCAGGCAGGATGACTCCCATAATTTTGTTACAGAAGAGCAGATTTCAACGGAAATTAAGGATATAATTGAAATAATAAAACATCTCTATAGTTTATTTAAGCTTGATTTTGAACTGTCTTTGTCCACTCGGCCGGACGATTACATGGGAGATAAGAGGCTTTGGGACAAAGCAGAAAACAATTTAAAACATGTTCTGGATGAACTTTGTGGTGAAGGGAAATATAAGATTAATGAAGGTGATGGAGCGTTTTACGGACCAAAAATAGATATCAAGATGAGGGATTGTTTAGGAAGAAATTGGCAGATGGGAACAGTCCAAGTGGATTTTCAATTACCGCTTAGATTTAATTTATCTTATATTGATAAAAACGGAGAAAAGAAAACGCCTATCTTAATTCACAGGGCACTTTTTGGCTCATTTGAAAGATTTATAGGTATAATTACTGAGCATTTTGCTGGAGCATTTCCAGTTTGGTTGGCTCCAATTCAGGTTAAGGTTATTCCAATAACTGACGCACATTTGTCTTATGCGGAGGAAGTTGTAGCAAAATTGGAAGAAAATGGAATATATGTGGAACTGGATAGCCGAAATGAGAAAGTTGGTTATAAAATACGTGAAGTACAGTTGCAGAAAATTCCGTATATGTTAGTTGTTGGGGACAAAGAGACAAAAGATAAAACTGTTTCAGTCAGATCACATAAAAGCGGAGAGATGGGAGCAATTCCATTAGGGGAATTTATTGAAAGAATCGAAGAGGAAATAGAAAATAAGTCAGTTTAGAGTTTTGGTGACCCTAATTAGGGTCACGTCTGAATTTTTCTTATGATATCTTGAAATAGTTTTTAAATATTAATTTTTATAAGTGGAGTTGGTCAGGTGGTCTCAATTGCGATAGATGGTCCGGCTGGTGCGGGGAAAAGCACTGTGTCCAAGATATTATCTGAGAGCCTAGGATTTGTTTATTTCGATACAGGAGCTTTGTATAGGGCATTAGGATACTATTTTGTAGAAAATAAACTAGATTATTTAAATTTAGATATATTGCAAAATAATTTTAAAAATATAAACATATCATTTGAGTTTGTTGGTGGAGAACAGCGGATGTTTTTATGCGGAGAGGATATAACCCAAAGCATAAGAAACGATAAAATTTCAATGGCTGCATCACAAATTTCGGCTATACCAGAGGCGAGGAAATTTTTGCTTGATACACAAAGAGATATGGCAGAAAAGAATGATATTGTTATGGATGGGCGTGACATAGGAACGGTCGTGTTACCTAATGCCGACGTCAAAATATTTCTTACGGCAGATGTGGAAGTTAGAGCAATGAGAAGATTTAAAC
>CATOLC010000131.1 GCA_951800855.1 uncultured Ruminococcus sp. | reverse complement strand
CTATTGGAAGGAATGAAGTTATCCCGCACCCTATGTCTGCAAATGCTCCAAATGTCTCCATATGCGTTATACGAGCATTTATTATGTCTCCCGGCACTAAATTTGATATGTATTTTTCCATACAGCATTCCTGTGCGGCTCTTCTTGACAAAATAGCTATATCTTTCCCATTCTCATCTTTTGTAATCTCTTTTATAATAAAGCAAACAGGATGGTTTACTTTAGAAATAATCGCAATATCCCTAACTGTCCCTTCCTTTACTCCTAAAGCACTTTCCTCTCTCGTAATAATTCCCCTAATTTTCCCTAAATCAACTATTAAATTATGTTCTTTATCGCAAACCTTTGCTATACTCTCAACTATCTTTTGAGTTTTACAAGCTTCAGAAAGCATGCTTAATGATGTAATTATATGCATATTTTCTTCTGTATCAAAAATTTGTCCTTCCGGATAAAAATCTATCATTTTAGTACCTCCAGATTTTATTCTATATAACATCTATATGCTTATATAAAATGACATTATTCTATACGTTTTCATATTTTAATAGTTAACTTACTATGGCTCAGCTTCTTAGCCTTTACTAAATCACCTTTACTAAATTCTTCTGGGTCATCTGCTGCCTTCAAAATGAATCAGGCTTGACGGATTCTCTAAAAACACTAATATTTCTTAAATGCCTTGTTACAGCGTAGCAAAGCGTAATTTCTTTTGTAATATTCTTTATAATTATTTTGTTGATTTTTTAATTGATATGTATTATAATAACTCTTGGATTTAAAAAATTAAGCTGCTGTGGCGAAATAGGCAGACGCAATGGATTTAGGATCCATCGGTAGTTAATACCATGCCGGTTCAAGTCCGGCCAGCAGCACCAGCGAACCCCTGGCCTCAGTTCACGTCCATAGTTGGACGTGATTTTTTTGTTTTTCTGTCTCACTTTTTGCACTTTTAAGTGCATTTTTGTCTCACTTTCCACGTTCACAAACTTTTATAATATTAACTTTGATATTAAATTATTTGAAACCAAAAAGCCTTTCGGAGTCAAACTTATTCCGTGTTCAGATAGGCAAATAAATCCTAAATCAGCGTATTTTTTTGCTCTTTCATAGAAAATTCTAGGAATATTCTCCCCAAACTTCATTTTATAATCTTTTTCATTTAACCCATCCTTAAGCCTAAGCCTAAGCATACAGTATTCTTCTAAAGAGCCACCTGAACCATCTGATATTTGAAAAGGATTTTCAATAAACTCACTTAAGGAATTTTTATAAAAAAACCTCTTCCCATTTATGAAAGAATGTGCAGATGGACCAATTCCCAAGTATTCATCACAGTTCCAGTATTTAAGATTGTGTTTGCTTTCCATATCATTTTTACAAAAATTAGAAATTTCATAGTGTTTATACCCATGTGAAGTCAAAAAATGATCCGCCAATAAGTAAATTTTTGCCTGAGTGTCTTCATCCGGAAGGGATAACGAATCTTTTATTTTAAAAAATTTAGTACTTTCTTCTATTTTAAGAAGGTAAACAGACAAATGAGGAATAAAATTGTCTGTACAGAAATTCAAAGATTTTAATAAGTCTGCTTCTGTTTGGTTAGGAGTTGCCGCCATAATATCAAGTGAAATATTATGAATTCCGGCTTCTCGTAAATTATAAATTGATTTTTCAGTATCAGAGAGTGTGTGACTGCGACCCAATTTATTAAGTTCATGCTGATTTATAGATTGCATTCCCAGAGAAACCCGGTTTATACCTATCTTTTTAAGCTCATAAAAATCAATTGCACTATGGCAGGAAGGATTAAGCTCTATAGTTATTTCTGGATTACACATAGGGAAACATTTATATATAGTGTTAATTATTTTATCTATATTTTTTATTTCAATTAGAGCCGGCGTACCGCCACCTAAATATATCGAGTCAACCGGAACTGCACAAATTCCTAAATTAGATTTTATCTCCTTGCAAACGGCTTCTGTATATAAATTTATTAAGTTACCTTCAGGTTCCACAGAATAAAAGTTACAGTATGGGCACTTCCCAGCACAAAACGGTACATGTATATAAATTCCAATTGGTTTTTTGTCCATGCTTACTCACTGTCCAGCTTAAGAACAGACATAAACGCATCTTGAGGGATATCTACGCTACCGAGACTACGCATCCTCTTTTTACCTTCTTTCTGCTTTTCGAGGAGCTTTTTCTTCCTTGTGATATCTCCTCCATAGCATTTAGCAAGAACATCTTTTCTCATAGCCCTTACAGTTTCCCTTGCAATAATTTTCCCTCCGATGCAAGCCTGAATCGGAACTTCAAATAATTGTCTAGGGATTTTTTCCTTTAGTTTTTCTGCGATTTTTCTCACCCGATTATATGCTTTGTCCTTATGCACAATAAATGATAAAGCATCTACAACTTCTGCATTGAGCATTATATCAAGTTTTACAAGGTCGGATTTTGAATATCCCGCCAGTTCATAATCAAAAGAAGCATAGCCTTTGGTTTTTGACTTTAACACA
>CATOLC010000130.1 GCA_951800855.1 uncultured Ruminococcus sp. | reverse complement strand
TCGGCACATTTATTGCCCTTATTTTCGTAAATTCTGCATTTGTTTGGATTGATTGACTAGTATTTGAAGTATCTTTCAGCCTTAAATTATGAATCGGGAAACTTCTCGAATCATAAGCCGGCAAGGCCTGCCCTCCGATGGCTTCACTTGCTTTCGGCGCTGAGGAGGAAAACAGCACGCTTGAAAGGTTAATTTGGCAGGCGGGAGTGCAGGGGTAACTGTTTGTGGAAGCTCCATTTAGTGCAAGAGCATCTCCATTTGAATTTGAATACGGAAACCAAGGGACGATTATTCCCCATCCACCATCTCCAGGCGTCCTAAGCCAATGAACGCTCCGCTCTGCGAACCCTGTGTTTACTTTCATTTTTAATGCCGGCACAGAATTTTTAATCGGACTAGCAGAATCTGGAACATAGATTGCACTAAAAGGCATATCCCCGCTATATTTAAAAGCTTGTGTTTCAACATCTGCACTCGGCATATAAATCCTATCTTGAACTGTATAGCTCTTTTCGGCTGAACAGTCCCAGCAGGTTATCGTAGAAATGTTAACTAAATTATTTTCAGTATTTTTAAATAACTTTTGATGAAGGGTCTTTAATATATTATTTCGTATTGCGCTTCCTCCATAGTGGTTTGGTGTAACGGTACTCGGGGCACCATTGCTATATGTACCAAAATCTGTTGTATAATTCTTCTCAGAGGCATTGCCAGGGGAACCATCAAAATATGCGCTAAAAATGTTTTTCCCGCTGTACAAATTTGCCACACTTGAGTCTGACCCCACAACCCACCAGGTAAGCACTGTACCTGCGGTAAGGAGTGCATTTGCCCCAGAGATTGTCTCGGGCATTGTACCGAGATTGATTTTTATTGATTTACTATCATCCGTTAAGTCGAGATTTTTCCAATCGTCTTTTGCTGCAAAATATTGCAGACTTGGGGCGGTGGCAGCGTGGACATCCGGCATTATAAAAGGAAGTCCGCTGATAGACATGGCTGCTGATAATACTGCTGTTAGTGCTCTTTTCAGATATTTTTTCATAGTTTTCATTATATCACATCCTATATTTTAGTATTTTAACACTATCCATTATATATATATATATATATATATATATGGCAACATGTTTTCGCTATTTTTGTATGTTTGTACAAAAAACAGCTTTACTTTTCTACACTCTAAACTATTATAAATGTTGGCTAAAAGGCTTGTCCCCCCCCCGGGGCGTAAGCCCGGGGCCGTTTAGGAGGAGGTGTCCAGGGGGAGGAATCGGAATCCTCCCCCTAGGCTTTTTTGGGTTTTGAACCCTTTTTTCGTGAAAAAAGGGGTTTTTGTTTATATTGCCGGAATTTTTAATTTTTCTCCTGGATAAATAGTTTCTGAACTCAAACCATTTAAGCTCATAATTTCCTTATATCTTTTTCCTGTTCCTAAAAATCTTCTGCTTATATCCCATAAAGTATCGCCCTGTTTTACAGTATATATTACTGTTATATTTTCGGAACTGAAAGGGATTTTTAATATTTGCCCTGGATAAATTGTATCACTTGTAAGTCCGTTTATATTCATAATTTGTTGGTACTTATCGCCACTGCCAAGGAACTTTAAAGCTAAATCCCAAAGAGTATCTCCTCTTTTAACTCTATAAGAGACCATATTATCATTTTGAGTTACAGGGAGTCTAAGAATTTGTCCTGGCATTATGATATCGTTTTCAAGACCATTTAAAATCATTATTTCTCTGTACCGGCTGCCGTCTCCGAGATATTTTTCTGCTATTTCCCACAATGAATCTCCTTTTTTTACAACATATGCAACAACAACCTCCGAAGAGTTATCTGAACCGTTGTCTTCGTCGTTATCATCATCAGAGGGTTTTTCTGGATTTTCAATTATTGAAGGATAATCTTTAAATGAAATATTCATATCAACTCGGTCATTTATGCCCGGGACACTTCCACCAGACGAATATTGCCACATGGTAACATTGTTTGTGTATTGCATCTGTGGTCCCCATTCGGAAAGCCAAATATCTAAATCGCTAATCCTACTTATATCTATATAATTTCTTACCCAATTTAGGTCTGCATAGAGAATAGGATAATAATCAGCAGATTTCAAAGTTTCTACAAAAGCAATTATAATATCTGTAACTGCCTCTTTTCCCAGTTCTGCAATGGATGCCTCTTCTAAATCCAAAGCAGCTGGATATTGTAGTTTATAAGGTTTAATTGTATTTATAAAATGTTTAGCCTCTAGGATTGCTTCTTGAACATTTATTGCATAGCAGTAATGATATGCACCTGGATAAATATTAGTCTCTTTTATTGCGTCCATATTTTTTGCAAACATTATATCAGTTCCGGTTGTGCCATATGTTGCTCTAACCATGGCAAATTCTATTTGATTTTGTGCAACTTGCTTCCAATTAATATCTCCTTGGAAGTATGAAACATCTATACCCTTTATTTCCATAATTATCACTCCATTTTTAAAATTTCTTATTGACAAAGGTATTTTTAAATGGTATTA
>CATOLC010000129.1 GCA_951800855.1 uncultured Ruminococcus sp. | reverse complement strand
GCGCTATTCTATCCAGAATATCGGCAACTGCATTGGCTTCTGAGATGTCTCTTTTAAGAAATTTCATTCTGGCGGGAGTATTAAAAAATAAATCCCTTACTATAAATGTGGTTCCATTCGTCCTCCCGGCCTCTTCAAAAAGCTTTTCCTCCCCTCCTTCAATCAAATATCTAACGCCCCATTTTTCTCCCTTTTGTGCCGTAAACAATTCAACCTTTGAAACTGCACAAATTGAGCATAAAGCTTCTCCTCTAAAACCTAAAGTTTTTATCGAGTCAAGATCCGAAGAATTCTGAATTTTACTGGTAGAATGGCGTAAAAAAGCCGTTTTCACATCATCTTTGTGGATTCCAGAACCATTGTCCGAAACCTTAATCATGGAAACTCCTCCATGCTTTATTTCAACTGTTATTTTGCTCGCTCCCGCATCAATTGAATTTTCCACAAGTTCCTTTACTACAGACGATGGCCTTTCCACAACTTCTCCCGCAGCAATCAGTTCGGATATATATTTATCAAGAACCTTAATTCGCTTCATAAAAACCTCCAATACAAAAATCATAATTAAATAACATTTAAAATACATTCAGCTCTTGAATTTTTTTGGCATAAACTCATTTTTATTTCTAAAGTTTATGAACTATATGGTTCATTTTTGCTTTATATCTTCTTGTGCCACTATATTTGTAAGCTCAAAGAGTACATTCATGGCTTCTATGGGACTAAGTACAGTAACGTCCGTATTTTTTAATTTTTTTAATATTTTTTCAGATATCTCTTTGTTTTTATCTGGACTTTCCTGTTTTGGAGAGGTGTTTTCGTGAATAATTTGAATATTTCTCCCATTTTCTATCTCTTTTAAAATTTGCTTTGCTCTTGATATGATACACTCCGGAAGCCCAGCGAGTTTTGCTACCTCAATTCCATAGCTGTCATCAGCTCCTCCCGGAACAATCCGGCGTAAAAAAGTTATATTGTCGCCATCTTTTTTAACAGCTATATTATAATTTTTTATCCCATTATTATCTTCCATCGAAGTAAGCTCATGATAATGTGTGGCAAAAAGAGTTTTAGCTCCGAGTTTTTCTTTGTCTGCCGTATATTCTACGACCGCCTTTGCTATACTCATTCCGTCAAATGTTGAAGTACCCCTGCCTATTTCATCAAGTATCAAAAGGCTCTGTTTTGTGGCATTTTTCATTATTTGTGCTACCTCATTCATTTCTACCATAAATGTGGATTGCCCCGAAGCTAAATCATCTGATGCACCAATCCTAGTGAAAATACTGTCTACAAGGCCAATTTGTGCATATACAGCCGGAACAAAACTTCCCATCTGTGCCATCAAGACAATTAAAGCAATTTGTCGCATATAAGTAGATTTGCCCGCCATATTAGGGCCGGTAATTATCTCTACCATATTATGCTCGTTATCAAGATGAACATTATTCGGAACAAATGGGGTATTAGTTAGTAAAATTTCAACTACTGGGTGCCTTCCTTCTTTTATTATAATTGTATCACTAGAGTCTACCTGCGGGCATTTAAAATCATTTTGAATGGCAACATCCGAAAGAGACCTCAAAACATCTAAAAGTGCAACCAAATTGGCAGTTAAGCTTATTCTTCCGAGTTCCCCGGCAATTTTATTTCGGATTTCTTCAAAAACTTTGTATTCAAGCTGTGTGCATCTGTCTTTTGCCCCTAAGATTCTGCCCTCGTATTCTTTAAGCTCATTTATAACATATCTTTCACAGCCTGCCAAAGTCTGCTTCCTTATGTAATGCTCTGGCACTAATTTTTTATACGAATTTGTAACTTCTATATAATATCCTATAACTCTGTTGTAACATACTCTTAGTTTAGGTATGCCTAATTTTTCTCTTTCTCTTTTTTCAATAGAAGCAATCATATTTTTACTTCCGTCCATGTCGCCCCTTATCTTATCTATATCCTCATTGTATCCATTTTTTATAATATCTCCTTCTCTTATAGAAAAAGGAGGATTTTCCACAATCGAGGATTCAATTAATTTATGAATATCACCTAGTTCATCCATATTTTCATAAATACTTTTAAGTATGTAGGAATTTGTTTCCTTCAAAGCCTCTTTTAACGGAGGTAACTTTGAAATTGCCGACGAAAATGCGTTTAAATCACGTCCATTTGCTGAACCATAAGTCACTCTTGTAATTAGTCTTTCTATATCATACATTCCGGTTAGAAGTTCACGGATTGTATAACGCAATTGAACATTGCCACAAATTTCACTTATGGCCTCTTGTCGTTTTCTTATTTCTTCGCAGTTCATAAGTGGTCGCTCTACCCATGACCTCAAAAGCCTTTTTCCCATTGCAGTTTTAGTCTTATCCAAAACCCACAAAAGAGAACCACGTTTTTCTTTGCTCCTCATCGTTTCAATAATTTCCAAGTTTCTTATTGTGTTAAGGTCAAGGCTCATATATTCAGCCTCATTATAAAATTCTATCTTGTTTATTCTTTCTATTCCTGTTTTTTGAGTGGACTCTAAATACGCTAAAAGCGAACCCACGCATTTA
>CATOLC010000128.1 GCA_951800855.1 uncultured Ruminococcus sp. | reverse complement strand
CGCCGCTGTTCCACATCTTTGATTTTTTCCTGTTCGTCTCTGATTTCTAAAATTTCTTTCTCTTTGTTTTCTTCCTCCTGTTTTTTCTCCTTACATTCTTTTTGCAATTTTAAAACTTCTTGTAAAACACGATCTCTATCGGCCGAAAGTTTATTAAAAAGTTCCAAATCCGCTTCGGCCTGTTCTTTTTTTTGACGGAAGTCCGATTCCTCTTCCCCAGCATTTTTCAAATTTTTTTGCTCGTCTTCCCTTATTTTTACCGCTTGATTGATACGAAGGATTTCGGATTCTAATGTTTGAATCTCTTTTTCTTCCTGCGCAATGCTTGTTTGAAGTTTTTCTTTTTCTTCTTCTTTTTGTTTGATTTGTTCCTGCGAATTTTTTAGTTTTTCGCAAAGCGCCCGCGTCTTTTCTAATTCTATATCGCAGCCTGCCAATTCTTTTATTTGTAATTCGTATTTTGTTCTTTTTTCTTCTAACTCTTTTCGGCGCTCTTTGAAAGAGTTTCTGTTTTCTTCTTCCTTTTTCTCATCCCTGATTTCCTGGTTTAAACTTTCACTTTTTTCGCAAATACCATTATATTGGGACTCTTTATCTTTCTTTTGATGTTCAAGACGTTCCTTTGCTATTTCTGCTGATGATAACTGCTCAAATTCTGCCTTAGTTTTTAAAATAATTGTTTCTAACTGCTGTTTTTCTTGTTCTAATGTCTGCTGTTTTTCTTGTTCTTTTTGAATCTGAACATCTTTTTCCTCTTTCCTTGTTTTGGCTTCCTGCATTTTTTTAAATAATTCCAGCTGATTTTGCAGTTCTTTTACCCGGTTTTCCAAAGATTCACACTCTTTTGCATTTTCTCTTGCTGCTTTTAAGTTTTCTTCTGCCTGCCGAAACAGTAGTTCCCGTTCTTCTAACTGTTTTTGATTCTCCAAAAGATCATTCTTCTGATTCTTGATATTTTGAATTTTTCCTATTTTCTGGTTTTCATCCTGAATTTTCTTTTCATATTCGGAAATTTCCCTATCCAGTTCTTTTATTTTTCTGTTGTCTGTTTCGCAAAGTTCTTTCAGCAAGCTCATACCTTCGCCAATTCTGCCGTCGAATTTTTCTTTTGCATACGCTTCTAATTTTTCTGAAACAGCCGAATCTTTCGTAAAAATAATCCCGTCCAAATCCTGGCTGATGCTGCGCTTTAATTCATCATATTCTTTCCACTGGTTTTTCGCCGCTGTTTTTAATTTTTCCTGTATCTTCTGAAAATGTTTCGTATCAAAAATCTGGCGGAAAATCTCGCTGCGTACTTCTGTTCCCGCAAACAGAAGTTTTTGAAAATCTCCCTGAGCAATCATAGCAATTTGCGCAAATTGTTTTCGGTCTAATCCAATCAGATTTTTAATTTCTTTCGTCACTTCTTTTGATTTTGTAATCGGCGCTCTCTCATCCGGGAAAAAAAGAACTGCATCTGCCTTTTGCATGGTATCTCCCTCGCCCCTGTTCTTGGGGCGCAGATATTCCGGATTGCGTTTTATGGTATAGCGTTTTTTCCCATACTCGAATACAAATTCCACATAAGTGTCATCCCCTTTTTGCGCGTATTTACTGCGAAACATCTCTGATTTACGCTCTTCTCCGCTGGCTTCCCCATACAAGGCAAATGTAATTGCATCAAAAATTGTTGTTTTTCCGGCTCCCGTATCTCCCGTTATCAGATAAAGCCCCTGCCCGCCCAGCTTTTCAAAATCCAACACTTCTTTTTTTGCATAAGACCCAAATGCGCTTATCGTTAGTTTTACCGGCTTCATATTATCCCTCCTGCATTTCTTCCATCAGCTGTTTTACATAGTCCCTCTGTTTTTTGCTCATTGGCTGATTATTTTGCAATTCATAAAATTCTTCGAATAATTCCATATCTGATTTTAGCTCCACATGCTTTACCAATTCAATCGACTTATTTTTCCTTGTCCTGCTGTTGTCATACTCCAGACGCATCAAATTGGGATAAATCATCCGCAGTTTCTGTATTCCATCAGGAATATCTTCTTCATCCGTCAGTATTACTTTGATATAATCGTTTGTATCGCTGCCTTGATAAAAAGATTTTTTTGTCACTTCAAGATAATCGCCGCGTACAATACGCATATCATGCAGTGGTTTTAACGGCTCAGCAAAAACTGTTATCTGTCCTTTTTCTTTTAACTCGACTATGGTAACCGATTTCGTCTGATTTGCTTCTGAAAATGAATATTTTAACGGCGTTCCACAATAACGTACGGTGTCTCTTCCAACAGACTGCGGGCTATGGATATGCCCAAGCGCTACGTAGTCAAAATCATCAAATAACTCCACGGCAATATTATCTACCCCGCCGACAATCATCTCCTCTGATTCACAGCGCGCCGCGCCTGTCACAAACTGATGGGCAAGCAGGATATTACGTGATGTTTTATCCACATCGATTCGATTTAACACCAATTCTACCGCCTCCTGATAAGTCTCTAAGGTATGCTCGCCCAACTCCTCTTTTAACGCATGACGGACAGCCGCGGGTTTCATAAAGGGGAGCAGATAAAGAAATATTTCTCCATATTCATCTGGCAGGGAAACTTTTGTTATAGTTCCCTGATAGAC
>CATOLC010000127.1 GCA_951800855.1 uncultured Ruminococcus sp. | reverse complement strand
GTTTTGGCACTCAAGAAGTCTGTTTATACCATCTTCATTATTAGTTGTAAAAACTTTTTCGGTTATTCCCTGCCCTGCAAAAATATCATTTATTTTGCCTATTGCAAGTGTGCTTAAGCCACTTTCTGAAATTAAATCAAGCATAGTTTTTCCCGGAGGGATAAGTGAAAAATCATGTCTCCCGGATGTTCTTTTATAATTTGGGTATTCTCCATCGAAAGGTCTCGCTATTACTCTTCCAACTGCAAAATCTCCGGTTAAAATTCCCCTTGCGGTTTCACAATAACGATATAGTTCATCCCGTGGAACAACCGATTCATGGGCAGCTATCTGAAAAACACTGTCTGCCGACGTATAAACTATAAGTGCACCTTTTTCAAGGCTCTCCCGCCCGTAATCTTTTATAGCCTCCGTACCTGAATATGGCTTATTGCACAAAATTTTTCTCCCTGTTAGCTTATGAAATTTTTCTATAATCTCATCCGGGAATCCTTGAGGGAAAACAGGCATGGGCTTTTCTGAAATTATCCCTGAAATTTCCCAGTGACCTGTAGTTGTGTCCTTGCCATTCGAAGCTTCTTTCATTTTTGCAAAGCTTCCCTTCGGATTTAGTTCCTTCTCACTTAAATTTACACCATCTATATTAAAAATACCAAGACTCTTCATGTTTGGGATGCTGATATGTTTGCTTTTCATGCAAGCTGCAAGCGTGTTGCTCCCTTTATCGCCGTAAGTCTCTGCATCTGGCATCTCTCCAATACCGACGCTATCTAGTACTATAAGAAAAACTCTTTTCAATATAAAAACTCCTCTTTTAATTACCAATATTATAAAAATCTTTTGCTTATAATATCTCTAAATTTTAATAAATATTTCTTAAAAAGTCAACTGTTCCCCTGAACCTGCGTTTGAGTTATATGTTAGCCCTGCCACCGGAACATTTTTCACTCTGTATTTTTTAAATTCATCTTCTGATTCTTCGTGGGCTTCACTTACCTTTATTATTCTATGTCCTTTTTTTAAATTCATGACATTTACGCCTATGGTATTTTTTGAGGATTTCATCCCTAAAAGAGAACTGTCAAAAACAAGGGCTTTCCCTGCAGAAGAAACCATCATAAATTCTTTGTCTTGCAAAAGATAAAAACATGAGACCAATGGGGATTTGTCACTAAACGCATTTAAAAGTTTTTTGCGGTTAGTTTTTGTAAAATACGATTTCATTTCTACCTTTGCAACTTTTCCGTCCTCAAAGAAAAACAGCATGAACCCTTCGTAATTTTTCGTTACCGCCATATAAACAAGCTTTTCGTCGTCATCTGCAGAAACCTTTGCTCCGATAAATTCCCCCAGAACGCTCGCCTTAGTATCAGTAAAACTGCTCCCTTTCATTTTATAAACTTTTGATTTCATGGAAAAAAATAATAAATCTGAATTGTTACTACCCTCTACTTCTTGAGAAATTTCGTCACCTTCCTTAAGCTTGTGTTCACTGCTTATTCTAAGAGACTGAGGTGTAATTTTTTTAAAATATCCCTCTTTTGTAAAAAAGAATGTAACCGGATAATCAGGCTCTGTTTCTTCCTCTTCTTCAAATAAAATATCCTCTGGATAAATAATCATACTTTTTCTTGGTTTTCCATACTTTTCGGAAGTTTTTTCAAGTTCAGAAATTATTATCTCTTCAAGTTTAGATTTATCATCAAGTATTTCTTGTAACTTTTTAATTTCTTCCTCAAGTTCGTCTGTCTCATTTGTCCTTTTTAATATATATTCCCGGTTCAAATGGCGCAGTTTTATTTCAGCAACGTATTCAGCTTGTATCCTATCTATATCAAATCCTTCAATAAGATTCGGTACCACCATTGCCTCTTCTTGTGTCTTTCTTATAATCATAATCGCTTTGTCTATATCAAGTAATATTTTTTTCAAACCATATAGTAAATGGAGCTTTTCTTTTCTTTTACCTAAATCAAATTCAGTTCTTCTCTTAACGCAATTTCCTCGAAATTCAGTCCATTCCTGGAATATATCCCTAACCCCCATCACTTTTGGGACACCATTTACTAAAATATTAAAATTGCATGAAAAATTATCTTCCAATGTAGTCAATCTGAAAAGTTTGTTCATAAGCTTATCCGGGTCAAATCCACGCTTTAAATCTATTGTTATTCTCAAACCGTCAAGACCTGTTTCGTCCCGTACATCAGATATTTCTTTAATTTTCCCAAGTTTCACAAGTTCTATTATCTTTTCTATAATAGATTCACAAGTTGTGGTAGAAGGTATAGCATTTATATCAATGCAGTTCGAGCTTCTGTCATAAGTATAACGGGCACGGACTTTGATGCTGCCTTTGCCAGTTTTATATATTTCTTTTATTTTATCTTTTTCATATATTATTTGACCTCCTCCAGGAAAATCCGGAGCAATTAAGGTTTTTGTCAAATCATGATTTTTATTTTTTATAAGTTCTATTGCGGTCCTGCAAACCTCTTTTAAATTAAAAGGACAAATCGAACTTGCCATTCCTACAGCAATCCCTGTATTTGCATTTACAAGAATAGAAGGATAGCTTGCCGGGAGCAGAACCGGCTCTTTTAAGGTATTATCATAGTTGTCAACAAAGTCTACTGTGTTTTTTTCTATATCTCTAAAAAGCTCGTTACATATGTCATCTAATCTGGCTTCGGTATACCTGGATGCCGCATAAGCCATATCTCTTGAAA
>CATOLC010000126.1 GCA_951800855.1 uncultured Ruminococcus sp. | reverse complement strand
GGGTAGGGCTGGCCCTTGCTGTTGCAGGGACTTGTGCTCTGCTTATTAAAAAGTTTTATGATAAATATAAAGAACATAAACAGTACAAAAAGGATGTAGAACTTTTGAAAAAAATGGAAGAAAATCTTTCCAAAATTGAAAAAGCACTAAACAATTTACAAGTTACTTCTGGTCAATATGACGGTTATACCGAAGACGTGGAAAAATTTTTGAAACAATTAAGAACATTATGGGACCCATATATTAACGACGAAAAGAAAAAAATGGAAAAGAAAGAAATAGAAATGAAAAAGAAGAATAAGGAAATTTGGCAACTGAAAAAAATAATGGATTCAAATAAAATAAAGATTGCCAGAATAGCTACAAATATGGTGGTGAGAGATAAAGATGATTTTAATGTGAAACCACCGACTGAAGCTGATGCCGATAAAATAGCTGAAGAAAATATAAAAATTTTGATGGGTGAAAACGATAGTTCTGTTGGACATAAAGACAAATCTGATATTGGAGATAATATTAAAGAAAATGAGAGGGAGTCAGGCACAGAACAGAATAAATATAAAAAAGATAAAAAGGATGAGTCTGATTCTAGCAGTGATGAAGGTAAATAAAATTAAGCCGTATGATAAAAATAATGAAAAACTAAGGATAAAAGTTAAAAAGATAAAACAGTAACTTAAGAACCATAGGCCTGGGATTGGATAACGCTACTCGGGGGAATTTAATGAGTTTATGCAGGCACAGACAATTTTGTTTGTGTCTGATATAATTTTATAAAGAATTAAGTTAAGATTTATTTTAAAATTACATTTTAATTAACTTTTATTTTTATATATTTTTATTTTTTTCCAAAAATTGTTTATATAACTTGACGTAGCTGAAAATATATGATAAAATTTCTATTACCTCAGGAGTGTACTGGTTTATTTTTCCTAGAGGGAGGTAAAGAACAATTTATTATATTAATTGGAGGTGCCGTAATGAATGAGCAGATAACCTTAGCTTGTACTGTGTGCAAAAGGCATAATTATTCGACTATGAAGAATAAAAAAAATGTGCCGGAGAGAATGACTCTTAATAAGTATTGCAGATTTTGCAAAAAACATGTCCCACATGGGGAAATTAAATAGTGCCTTAAAGGAGGTCAGGATTAATGGCAGACAAAAATATGGGTATATTTAAAAAGATAAAAAATCTTTTTATAGACTTTAAAAATGAAATAAAAAGAATTGTATGGCCTACACCTAAAATGACATTTAAAAATACGGGAATAGTCTTTGCCACGATTCTGATTGTTGGAGTTTTTGTTTTTTTATTGGATTTAGGTCTGACAGAGCTTTTGAGCTTAGTTATGTCAGTTTCTAAATAAATGAATCCGAAGGGAAAATAGTTTATGTTAGAAGAGACAAGTGGAGAAGCAAAGTGGTATGTTGTCCATACTCATTCCGGATATGAAAATAAGGTTGCTTCGGATTTAGAAAAGACCGTTGAAAACCGTCAATTAGAAGATTTAATACAAGAAGTACGTGTTCCTACTGAAACTGTTATTGAAGTAAAGGACAATAAAAAACATGAAGTGGAGCGTAAATTATTTCCGGGGTATGTTCTGGTGAAAATGGTGCTCAATGATGAGTCTTGGTATATAGTACGCAATATAAGGGGCTGTACAGGTTTTATAGGTTCTAAAACAGATCCTGTCCCTCTTAGTGAAAAAGAAGTTGCTGCTATGGGGATAAAAGTCAAAAGCATAGAAGTGAATTATTCTGAGGGAGATTCAGTTAGAATAGTAAATGGACCTTTTGAAGATTTCGTTGGGACTGTAGACAAAATAGATAAAGAGAAAAGTGTAGTCAATGTGACGGTTTCTATGTTTGGCAGGGATACTCCGGTAGAGTTAGAATTGGATCAAATTGAGCCAATATAGGAATTAGACAAAAATTTAGAATTATAATTGTGTTTTTTGCGGTGAGGGTAATATAGCCCTATGAACCGCAAATATGGAGGTGCAAAAATTGGAAAAGAAAATAAACGCAATAGTAAAGTTGCAAATACCAGCCGGGAAAGCGACACCGGCACCACCTGTGGGGTCTGCGTTGGGACCGCACGGAATAAACATTATGGCGTTCACAAAGGAATTTAACGATAGGACTAAAAATGATGCAGGTACTATAATACCGGTAGTTATAACAATTTATGCGGACAGATCTTTTAGTTTTATCACAAAAACTCCGCCGGCAGCAGTTTTGATAAAAAAAGCATGTTCTATTGAGAAAGGTTCAGGAGAACCTAATAAAAAGAAAGTTTCCAAGATAAACAGAAGTCAGCTTGAAGAAATTGCTAATCATAAAATGCCAGATTTAAATGCGGCGAATTTGGATTCGGCAGTAAGCATGATTGCCGGAACAGCTCGCAGTATGGGTATAGAAGTTGTTGACTAAAGGTTCCTGTGGGAGGAAAGTAATCCGATTTACCACTTTTTAGGGAGGAAATTTAATGAAACATGGTAAAAAATATTTAGAAAGCATAAAATTAGTTGATAAAAGTAAACTATATAATGTTGAAGAAGCGTTGCAATTATGTATTGACACGTCAAAAGCGAAATTTGATGAAACGGTCGAACTCCATGTGAAATTAGGAGTGGATTCAAGACATGCTGACCAGCAAGTGCGTGGTGCTGTGGTTCTGCCGAATGGAACAGGTAAAAATATAAAAGTTTTAGCAGTGTGCCGTGGAGAAAACGAAAGACTGGCAAAAGA
>CATOLC010000125.1 GCA_951800855.1 uncultured Ruminococcus sp. | reverse complement strand
CTTATAAGTTTTAGCGATTCAAAAAAATATCTTATCTGAACAAACTTTGTTTTGAATGAAAAATATATACCGCATATTACTAACAAGGCGATAAGTATATAAGTGTATAAAAAATCATTCAAATTAGATAGAATAATATTAATATCAGGCATATAAAAATAACCCCCCATTTATATTATCCTAATAATAACACAAAAATTCAAAAAACAAAATAAAAATATAATAATTATTATTTTATCTTCTTTTGTTTGCTCCAATTACTCCACCTAAGCTCCCAGAAAACAACATAATAAATAACCTAACTAATGTAATCATGCTTAAAGGTCTCCTTACTGACACAAGCCCTGCCACAAAAATAAAAGCAAACATAACAAATGAACTTAAAGAACCATATATTAACCCTTTTTCTTTAGATACCCTTGCAGCAAAGTATCCTCCTCCAAAAGCTCCTATTCCCGCTGACATAAGCATAATCGGTTCCACTAAGCTTCCGGGGGACCTGGAGCTTTTTAGAAAAATAAAAGCTAAAGCGAATAACATAGCCACACACAAAGTAATTCCTATTGCAACTCCTAAAATTACCGGAGCCATATTAAGTGCATTTGAGTTAAAAAACGAATATTTTTTCTTTCTATTCATTACTAGCCCTCTTCCCTTCAAAAATATAAAAATTAGGATAATAGATTTTGGGGACACCGTTCAGATGGAATGCAAAAGCCTATTTAGTTCTTAAATTTTCTTAAGTTTTCTTAAGTTTTCTTGAGCTTTCTTGAACTTTCTTGAACTTAAAAGTTTTTATTAATTGTAGTTTTAAAGTTTTTTATTTTTAGAAGACCAGAAAACTAAAAAATAGAAAATTAAAGATAAAAAAATTAAAACCGCAAAAGTAAATATCCCTTTGCGGTAATAATATTCATTTTAAATATTTTTTATTCTTACTGTTTTACTTCTGTAGAAACTTTCTTAACTGTATTACACCTAGCAATCGCCCATTTTTCAATCCTGAGTTTTTCTGTTCCGCTTTCAATTACTACAGAACCAGCATCGTCTTTGATACTTACGATCCTACCAATTATACCTCCAATTGTAGTTATCTCATCCCCAATTTGAAGATTCTTACGGAGCTCCTCTTCCTCTTTACGTTTCTTTTGCTGGGGACGGAGAAGGAAAAAATACATTCCTCCAACAACTGCAGCATAAACTGGCAGCGCTCCTAAAAGTTGACCTAATGGACCCATTTCGGCAAAATTTACCATTACAAAACCTCCATATGAAATTACTTAGTATAAGTATAACACATAATTAAAAATATGAAAAGCCCCCATTTCTAATATCGATAAAATTTACAAATTTAAAAAAAGAGAAAAATTAATGTGAAGTAAACTTTCGTAAAAATAACAAAATTTAATTTTAAACTTGAATTTGTCAGAAATTTATTGTATAATTAAAATTAAGTATATAAAACAAATACATAGGGGAAGAAGTGAATATGAAGGCTCATTATATTGCTTTAGGTTTGTTGCTAACTACAATAACGTGTGAAGCCATTATTATACCCACTAAACTTGTATCTATACAAAAAGAATGTAAAAATTTGGTTAATAATTGGACATACTTAAGAAGCCATACAAATAATTCTATCGAAGAATTAAAAAGTGAACTCAACAATATAAGGCATAAAAACTCCAAACAAATAAATGTTATATTAAATGACTTGGATTGTATAGCAGATGAAATTGCCAAAGATTTAAATGCAATTAAATTAAAAACTTTCCAGAGTGACCCATCAACTATAATGAAAAATTTTTTATTTGATAAAGAATTTAGAAACACGATATGGGAACTTAGAAAAATCTACAATAGCTTAGATTCAGGTGAGCTTTCCCGCTTAATTGATAATTTAAAACAGACCATTGAAAGAATTAGAAAATTATATAATTAAACATAAAATATAAGGAGAAAACAAATGACAACTGAAAATATAGTAATTTCAAGCATAGCATTAGCTTTTGTCCCAATTTTAGCCGGAGTAGGAATAAGGTTCTATAAGGTCTGTGGAGAAGCTGAAAAAACCTTGCAAAGCACCAATAGAATATTATTAACTACAGAAAACGGCATCACGGAAGCCACATCTAGCCTAAAAAAAGCCTCTCAGTATGTAGCAGATAACATAAGCCCTATTTTGAAAAACGTCGAAAAAATAACAGATGTCGGAGCCAAACATGTTAAAAAATATGGAATTCCCGGTACAATAGCAAGTGGGATTAGATTCTACGAAAAGCTAAATAGATAATTCTTTCTATTATTTTTTCACGTATAAATTAAAAAGTTCCAAAGGAGACATAATAAATGCAAGAGGTGCTAACCAGATATTCTGAAATAACAAAAAAAATGCCCCGTGAAGTCATATTGATACAAGGGCAAGGGTGCAGATGGAAAAAATGCACATTCTGCGATTATTATTTGGATGTAAGTGATAATCCTTTTGAGGTTAATTTAGGTGCTATTAACGCTGTAACGGGAAAATTTGGTACACTCGATGTAATTGACTCCGGCTCTGCACCAGAAATTGATAATGAAACACTAAAGCTCCTTGTAAGTAAAGTTAAAGAAAAGAAAATCCATACTTTATGGTTCGAAGCTCACTGGATCTATAGGTTTGAACTTAATAAATTCAAACAGAATTTCCCTGGTTCAAAAGTGAAATTTAGAACAGGGATAGAAACTTTTAATCCTATCTTGAGAGAGAAATGGAACAAAGGCGTCC
>CATOLC010000124.1 GCA_951800855.1 uncultured Ruminococcus sp. | reverse complement strand
TTGTAATTCTTAGGTTATTTAATTTTTTATTGCTCTTTGAATTTAATACATTAGGTGCACCACCAATAAAAGATATTTTATTCAAGGTCTTTCCCCTCTAAATAAGTAAATGGTGATATAACTTTACCTTCTGGTATAATGCAGTCTTTACAGTAACTCGAATTAAAAATCACATTTTCTCCTATTGTACTGTCTAAAACTTGGGAATTAGGTCCGATTTTAGCACCACTAAGGATAACCGATTCGCCTAAAACTAGTGTATTTGGAAAAATCCGCACTTTCTTTTGTATAGTCGCATCACACCCTATAATAACACCATCACGGCATGGAATCTCCACTCCAGTTTCAATTAATCTATCTATAATATTATTCCGTGCAATCTGATTCAGCATTTCGAGTTGTTTTAAATCATTGGCTCCCAAAACAATTTCCGGCGATTCTGCATCGAAAGCATTAACTTTATACCCTTCTTTTATAAACAACTTAACAATCGAAGTCAAATAATATTCATTTTGTGCTGTATTATTATCTATGTTAAATAATTTTGATAAAATATCATCTGTTTTAAACCAATATACCCCTGAGTTTATCTCTTTTGTAGATTTTTGCTGAGCGCTTGCATCTCTTTCCTCCACAATATCTATAACCAGCCCAGAATCCAAAGTTCGAATGACTCTGCCGTAGCCAAAAGGATTTTTCACTTTTGCAGAAACTATAGTTGCAGAATTGTTTTCAGATTTATGCTTTTTGTATGAATTTAGAATTGTCTCTTTATCTATAAACGGAGAATCCCCTCCTAATATAAGCACGTCGCCTCCCTTATGGCTTTCAAGAAATGTTTTTGCAGTCATTACGGCGTGTGCTGTGCCTTTTCTTTCTTCTTGTATCACACTTTCACATTTAACATTCAAACTATAAAGATAACTCTGCACCATTTCGTGCTGAAATCCTTTTACTACACATATATCATTGATATTACTTTTAGATACCGAATCTATAATCCATCCGAGCATAGGTTTAAATAAAACCTCCGAAAGAACTTTCGGGACATCGGAGTTCATTCTCTTTCCTTCTCCTGCAGCTAATATAACACAACAAGTATCAGACAACCTTCTATTCACCGCCTTGCTTAAAATTTTATAAAAATTCTGTAATATACATTTATAATATAATATAAATCAGTTTTTTTCAAGTAACTTATGGACAATTCATGAGAAGCTTTCTTTATTTTTTCCTATAAGACAAAATTTTATACGATTTTTTGAAAAATAAGTAGAAATATAACACTCTTTTTGCTACACTTATATTTACTTATTTATTTTAATATGTTTATAAATATATTTCTATTTACCTGTTTTCAGCAGGTATTTTGCGAAAGGCGGATGCTAGGACATGGGAAAAAAATACATATATTTGTTTTCTGAGGGCAACAGCGAAATGAAAGATATATTAGGGGGAAAAGGAGCAAATCTAGCTGAAATGACCTCTTTAAAGATGCCGGTACCTCCAGGATTTACGGTTTCTGCTGAGGCATGCTCTGAATATAATAAAAACAATAGATGCGTTCCGGATAATATAAAAGAACAAATTTTTGAAGGTATAAATAAAATAGAAATTCTTTCGGGAAAAAAATTCGGTTCCCTAGAAACTCCCCTTCTTGTATCGGTTCGCTCTGGAGCCAGGGTATCCATGCCCGGTATGATGGATACCATTCTTAATCTTGGCATAAACGATGACGTTACAAACGGACTTTGCAAACTTACTAAAAATCCTAAATTTGCATATGATTCGTTTAGAAGATTTATTCAGATGTTCTCAGACGTTGTAGAGAATATTCCTAAACATCTTTTTGAGAATGAAATTGAAAAAATTAAAATAAAAAATAATTTTAAATCAGATTCAGAATTAACGGAAGATGATTTAAAATTTCTTGTAGAAAAATTTAAAAATATATATAAAGAAAAAACAGGTTCTGACTTTCCCCAGGAACCTAAAATTCAGTTAATTAAGGCAGTTGAAGCAGTATTTAAATCCTGGGATAACGCCCGGGCAGAAGTTTACCGCAAGATGAATAAAATTCCTTACAGCTGGGGAACCGCTGTGAATATTCAGATGATGGTGTTTGGAAATTTTGGAAATAAATCCGGCACTGGAGTAGCTTTTAGCAGAAATCCTGCTACAGGAGAGAATAAATTATTCGGGGAATACCTTATAAATGCACAAGGTGAGGATGTCGTTGCAGGAATTAGAACTCCTTCACCCATAGAAAACCTGAAAAATGAAATGCCCAACATATATAATGAATTTGAGAGAATTGCACAAACCCTTGAAAATCACTATGGCGATGTTCAAGATATGGAATTTACAATTGAGAACGAAAAACTTTACATGCTTCAAACACGAAACGCAAAAAGAACAGCAGGAGCTGCTATTAAAATTGCCTATGATTTAGTAAAAAAAGGCAAAATGAGTAAAGAAGAAGCTTTTTTCAGAGTCACTCCAGAACAGATATCAGCTCTTCTTCACAGAGGATTTGAAAAGGAAGCTTTGAGTAAAGTTTCTCCCATAGGTCAAGGGCTTGCAGCATCTCCTGGTGCAGCCTGCGGAGAGGTTGTATTTGACGCACAAACAGCAAAGTTATTTGTGCAAAATGGAAAAAAAGTTATTCTCGTGCGTTTAGAAACCTCTCCTGAAGATATTGAAGGTATGACTGTATCTGAGGGGATTCTGACTGCAAGAGGAGGAATGACTTCTCATGCTTCTGTTGTTGCACGCGGAATGGGCACTTGCTGTGTGTCTGGGTG
>CATOLC010000123.1 GCA_951800855.1 uncultured Ruminococcus sp. | reverse complement strand
GTTGACAGACCGTGCAAAATGATAAAATCAAAATCCCTAGAAATACTCCAGGGATTCTTTAATATAATATTTATAAAATAACAAGTATATCTAGTAAAATTAATCTTGTTCGCTATCGATGTCTTTCATTGTTAAACTTATTCGTTTATTAACTTCATCCAACTCTCTGACTTTAACTTTCACAGTTTGCCCAACCGACAAAACATCTCCAGGAGAATCAATCCTATGGTCAGAAATCTGCGAGATATGAATTAAACCATCCATTCCGGGAACTACTGTTGCAAAAGCCCCAAAAGGAACAATGCTAACTATTTTGGATTCAAACACAGTGCCTGGTTTAAAGTCTCTTTTCACCAGTTCCCAAGGACTATCTTCCTGTTTTTTATAGGTCAGCGACACTTTTCCATTTTCTTTATCGAAACTTTTCACTCTTACTTCTATTTCCTGGCCAAAAGAAACAACATCTTTTGGTTTTTTCTTTTTATCCCAAGTTAATTCAGAAATATGAACTATACCATCTACACAGCCTAAATCCACAAAAACTGCATAGCTCGTGATAGACTTCACAACTCCCCTGTACAATTTTCCAACTTCAATATTTTCCCAGAATTTTTCAATGCATTCTTCTTTAACTGCATTTTTAGCTTCTTTTATTGACCCTACAATTCTTCTCTTAAACTTGTTAAGTTCAATTATTCTAAACTCAACTTCTTTATCAAGGTAAGTTTCAAATGGAATGCTTTTATTTCCACCTATATGTGAGGAGGGAACAAATACTGTAAAACATTTATATCTCACCAAAAGTCCATTTTTCAGAATTTTCACAACATTTCCTTTGAGAGTCGCTCTCGATTCATAAGCCGTCGTAACCTCATCCCAGTAATGATCATAATCGGCCTTCAATTTCGATAATGTAACTGTACCTTCTTGATCATTTATATGCACAATCATCAGGTCGAGTTCATCACCAACCTTTACGATATCCTCAAGTCTCTCATTAGGTACATTGGTCATTTCATATTTAGGCACAAGCCCAGCTTGCTTCATACCCACGTCTACACAGACTTCATTAGGACTTATGCTAACTACTGTACCTTTAACTCTCTTTCCATTTGAGCTCTTTTTTAAAGAAGCCTCAAAAAGCTCTGCAAAATTTTCTTCACTTCCGGTTTCAGATTCATAATGTTTTATCATAGCACCATTTACCTCCTCTATAATTTCTCCTGGCGTCGACGCTCCAGCTGTTATACCCACACATCTGCAGTCTATAAAGTCTTCTGGTTTTAAATCTTTAAGAGATCCGACCAAAACTGTTTTACAGTTTTTTTGGCAAATATTGTATAGTTTATTGGTGTTAGAACTATTATTATCCCCAATAACCAACATTGCATCAGACTTTTTTGACAGTTTTTCTGCCTCTTCTTGCCTTAATTGTGTAGTATTACATATTGTATCATAAATAATAGGATTTGTAAATAAATTTTTAGTTAAATTTACACATTTTATCCATTCTTTTATATCAAAAGTAGTTTGTGCCACTAATATAATGTCTGATAACTTAGAATTTATGTGACTTTTATATATTTTTTTAAGCTCGGAGGAATCTTTAAAAACTATACTTTTTCCACTACAATATCCCAATATTGCCTTGACTTCAGGGTGATTTTCATCTCCAGCTATTAAAACTGTTTTACCAAAATTTGATTCTTTTTTAACTATCTTATGTATTCTCTTCACAAATGGGCAGGTAGCATCAATATATTGAATACCGAAATGTTCTAAACTATCCGTTACTTTTTCAGATACGCCATGAGACCTTATCACAAGAATATGCCCTTTAGGAATATCTTGTATACTTTCAGCAATAATAACGCCTGATTCTTTTAATTTATTTATGACCTGTGTGTTATGTATAAGAGGGCCCAGAGTACATACTTTCTTCCCCTGAACAAGCAGTTCTTTTACTATATCTACAGCACGTTTTACTCCAAAACAAAACCCCGCTGTATTTGCTAATAAAATTTTCATCTATAATCCCTCGTAATTTATATTTTGTGCTATCGCATTTCTTTAATTTTATCCATTATGTCACTGCTTACCCTGCGTAATGTACCGATATTAATCTCAACTGCTCCCGGAATATCTGATATGTTCATAGGTGCACCATACGATATAGTTGTCTTTTTAAAAATCTTTATTTTATTATTTTTCCCCCCACCGGTGATGCATACCGGAATAATTGGGAGGTTAGCTTTACATGCAAGAAGAGCTGTCCCTGAGCGTGGACGTAAAAATTCACCTGTCTTCGACCTTGTTCCCTCTATAAAAATCCCTAAAATCTCTCCATTTTTTAGTATATTTTCAGCATTATATAAGGCTTGTTTGTCCCTTTTTCCTCTTTCTATAGAAAAAGCCCCGAACTTCCTAAATATGTATCCTAAAATTGGATTTTTAAATAGTTCAGCCTTGCCCATAAATCTTATTTGGTTTTTATGGGAAATAACTAAAAATATTGGGTCTAAATTAGATAAATGATTCGAACATAATATATAAGGTCCTTCCATAGAACCTAAATTCTGCTCACCTTTTACAGTATATGGGAAAAATATTTTTATCAACGGCCTTAATATAATCTTAGCAGCTCTATATAAACCATTACTCTTGTTTTTCATTGATTCGCTTCCTAACTATTTTAGTCAATTCATCTATGGTTTTCTTTAAATCAAAATCTGTAGTATCAAAAATAAGTGCATCTTCAGCTGGAACAAGAGGCGAAATTTCCCTCTGTGTGTCGTTTTTATCACGCTTTTTTACCATTTCCAAAACATCCGTATATTTTATATC
>CATOLC010000122.1 GCA_951800855.1 uncultured Ruminococcus sp. | reverse complement strand
GATTCGGATAATAATCCTATAAGGTATCAAAAAAGTAGGTGATTTATTAATGAAAACTGCAAAACTTATAGCATGGATTATTTCTTTTCTGATTGTTATGAATACTTTTGTATCATTTTCTTATGCTGCTCAAAATGATGATTTACAGGATAATATGAGTATCTCATCTTCCGAACTTTCCAATCCACAAGCAGAAAATGAAAATAAGGGTATTGCAGAACGAAATAATTTTGATATTGCTTCGTTGCTCAGTTTATTAGGTATTGGACTATTAAAATTCATCGATGATAAATTAAAAATAAAATTTAAGGATAAATTTAATACATATAGAAATTATCTTATTGTCATGACCATAGTCTTTGGGCTGTTAGAGTCATCTATTGTATTTTGTTACATAATTAATATAGGGGCAGCTTCATTTGGTAATCTTAAAAACATCTTCTTGGGATTAATTCCTGTAGTATTTTGTGTTTTAACCTTGATTACTGCAAAGAATGAGAGCCTCCCTCTTATTCTCTCTCAGGACCAACTTGAAAAAAGAATAAATGAATTTACATCTTCTGGAATGTCTCCACTTGGCATGATTGTCGGTGATATGGATTTTTTTGGACAGGTCTATGCCAAAACAGGATCAAAAAAGAAAGCACATAAGAATGATATAACTACCAATAGTCAAATACAGGCTCTCATTGAGAACAAAATTGATTCTATTAGAATAGTTTGTAAAATTCCAGCTACAAAAGAGGCAAAACGAAGAATTGGTTACCTTAAGCGTGAATTTGAGGATCGTTTCCATATTAGATTTTTTAATGAGGAAAAATTTCCAATCCCCCAAATGCGTGGTAGAATTATGTATAAACATGGCGAGGAGGTTGTTGTTATTACAAGAAAGATTAGAAAACCCAGTCAATATGAATATAGTGAGTATGCAGTTAGTTCCCTTCCCGGTGGCCTGTTTGCTGATTTGTGGCAAACTGTTTGGAATTGCAGTGAAGAAAATGATGAAATGATAAATCAATGTATTCAGGCATACATTACTTGTATAGGCAAGCAAAAGGAGAGCGTACAATGAATATAAATCGGAAGTGGCTCTACACTGATGATACGGCCGCAAATTGTTTTTTTCGCTCTGCACTTAATCCCCCCGATTTAAAAGTGATGCTCCAAATTACTACACGATGCAACATGCACTGTAAACATTGTTTTCTCTCAGCAACAAATACAGGAACTGATATTTCTTACTCTATTTTTAAATCTCATATTATCAAAAAATTAACAGAATCTAATGTAAAAAAAGTGACTTTGACAGGTGGAGAGCCCCTTTTAAACCCAGCTATTTTGGATATAATATCTACTCTCCATGATGCAGATATTCAAAGTTGTATATGTACTAATGCCTCTCTAGTTACGGAAAAAATGCTAGAACGGCTAGAGCACCTAAATGTACATTTTAATGTGAGCTTAGATGGTATTAACTACAATTCTTATGGTCTTTTTAGAGAAATTTCTGATATAAATTATTTTACACGAACGTTAGAAAACATTCGCATGATTGGAAGTCACGGCTTATTAAACGGCATTCTTACCACACCTAATAGACTTACAAAATCAGAAGAGTATATTGCCATATGTGATTTTGCAATAAATGTTGGAGCTAATTATCTTTTATTAAATCCTTTATCTCCTTTTGGGCGTGGCAAAGGCGCAACTGCTTTGGCCTTATTGCCCCAGGAAATGAATGAAATTAAGCAACAACTTGATGCACATCTATCTAAGTTTTCAGATGATAATTCGTTTCACCTCGTTTATATCCGTTTCCCAAATAGTACAAAAAAGGAACCTGCTCCCTGTACTGCGGGCTTGATTCCTTATATTTTCACAAACGGCGATATTGCCATATGTCCCTATATGGTTTTTGCAGCAGAAAACACCGACAACGATTACTCATGTTCAGATTTTATCCTGGGCAATATTTACGATGAGGGTAGTATTGCCAGCAAAATTCGTTCTTATCAAAGGACCCACTCTTTTTGCCATCACGGCGAGAAAGAAAATATAGGTTGTCCTGCGATAAAAATAGCAAAAAATCTACCTTTAGATTGTGAAGATGTGCTATAAATTACATATAAAATTGAATTAAGAACGATACTGAAGGAAATCTCTTTGGCACAATGGCTATAGGCTTGCATCTTTTTTGTCAACGAGAGACATCGAAACTCCTAGAGCCGCAACGGTTCTAGGAGTTTTTCTCTTCTCAGCGGCACCCCAATACCGGCACAGTACGACAAAAATACGATAGTTTTTCATTTTTGCTTGTCTCAGCTGTGTTTCTCGATGCTGAGTTGGGGCTTCTCGTTGACATTGCCGCCCATCATGGTATAATTTAAAGGCAGACTAACTCTTGAAATTTTTGGCAAAACTTTAAGATACAGGGGGTGTTCCGATGCGGCTTGAATTCTTGACGATGGAAAATTACCGTCTCTTTTCTAAACTGAACGTGATCTTTCATGAAAATCTCACTGTGCTGGCCGGAAACAACGGCGCAGGAAAGACAGCAGTGCTGGAGGGTGCAACCGTGGCGCTAGGAACGCTGTTCAGCAAGCTGGACGGGATCACTGGCACAAGCCTGCGGCCTTCAGATGCCCGGTTAAAGGCGTATGCGATTGGCAGCTCCGATGATGTGCAGCCACAATATCCCGTGCGAGTGACCGCAGTTGGCCTTTTGGACGGAAAGGCTGTGCAGTGGACACGGGGGCTTAATACATCGGAAGGCTCTATGACGGTAGGCGAAGCAAAAGAAGTCATTGCCTTTTCCCAAAATTGGCAGGAACGGCTGCGGAGCGGAGACCAATCACTGCTAC
>CATOLC010000121.1 GCA_951800855.1 uncultured Ruminococcus sp. | reverse complement strand
CCCGACTACTCACTCTGTATTTTGCACCAAACCTAAGACTCCCAAGGTCTCTTTTTTCTTTACGTATCCCGGAATCTATATCTTTCATTGTTTCTACTTTATATTTATCTCTTTTTGGTAAAATCTCGTCTTTATTTGTTTCCTTTTGTTTGCTGAACTCTACTTCTAAAATGTTCTTTTTTTCTAAACTCTCTTCGGGCGATATTAAATTAATCTCTTCTCTAAGCTTTTTTCCATTTTTATTTAAAAATTCATTTTTTTCAATCTCTAACCGAAGCTGACTCAAACGGCCTTCATACATTTTCATAAGTTCCTGTCTGAACTTTTCTGACTCTATATTTATATCCCAGGCTAATTTTTTCTGCTTTTCAACCTCTTCTCGGGCTTCTCTAACAATCTTATCTGCCTTTTGAGAAGCATTAAAAATCATATTTTTTGACTTATAATCGGCATCCACCATTGAAGCATCTGCAAATTTTTGAGCACCTAAAACTGCCTTTCTTATACTACTTTCTTCTTCTTGATATTTTTCTAATTGATGTTCTAAATTACGGACCTTCTCAATTAGCTCAGAATTTTCTTTTTGAAGTGCTTTACAAAAATCATATACATTGTCTATAAACTCATCCACTTCAAATGGTCTATATCCCCCGATTTTTGACTTTTTAAATGTTATATTTTTTATACTGGCAATATCCCTAATCAAGTCAATCACTCCTCCTTATAGCAAACCAGATTTATTATTATTCCTCTATGTACTAAAAACAAACCCCTGTATTTTCTATTTCATCAAGAACATCGTCACCAGTTATATCCACATTATATGGAGTAATAACAAATGTATCAGTAGCCACTTTTTTTATTTTCCCTCCGTTTGCATAAGCCACTCCACTCAAGAAATCTACAATTCTACGGGACGAATCCTTATTGGTTTCCTCTAAATTCAAAACTATTGTATGCATTTTTAAAAGCTCATCAGCGATATTTCTGGTGTCTTCTCCAAATCTTTCGGGTTTAAACAGAACCACTTGGAGTTTAGAATTTGCATGAATATTAACAACTCTATTGCCGTCTTCTGATTTTCTATTGTTTCTGATATCTCTACTTTCACCTAACACCTCTTCTTGCTCTGCTTCCTCTTCATAGTCTTCATCTGCTATTGTCCACATTTCTCTAAATTTCTGAACTAATCCTGCCATTTTTTACATCTCCTCTTAAAAATAATATTATTTCTCTTAAATAGTATGTATTTTCTCTAAAAACAAAGACTTTTCGTCTCTATGATTAGAGAATTTTTTATTTACATTTATTATTATGATTTTTTTTATCCGAATTGTCAATAAATTTTTTCCTATTGCATGTAAAATTTTCGACATTTTTTTTGGTCATTTAAACAATAATACGAACTTTAATAAAATTCACCTTTATAAAAAACTTGTATTTAGAAATATATAGTGAAATAACTTTAAAAATTTAAATTCTAAAAAATATTTTTCAGACACATTCTATATTCTTTTATTTCCTTTGTACATTTTTAGGTCTCGACAAAAAATGGAGCAAAGAATATCAAATGAGAAATTAAGCGGGGGATTTTGATTCTCTCTTTTAAATTCCCCTAAATGGCACGAGCAAAGCCTGCGGGAGCGATTTACTGATTTTTTGCTCCATGAGACTTTTCATTATTTTTATAGGGTTATTTAACTTTAAAAGGAAATTTTATTAAAACAGCACTATTAACCCTTAAAAATTAAGTAAATATAATTAATTTTACCCCCCCCTTGACAAATTTCTATAAAAAGTTTAATATTTAAGATGCTAATATGGTAAATATTGGTATTAAAATATCCAATTGAGGTGAATAACATGAGAAGTTTAAAGGAAATTAGTGAAAATTTATGTAAAAGGGTGATGTCATTAACTATGTCGGCGGCGTTAGTGTGTGTCAATATCCCGCTGGCGAGAGGAGCAGATGCGGTCCAACCTGTGTCATCCCCAAGTCTGCAATATTTTGCGACAAAAGATGATTGGAAAAATCTCGACTTAACGGACGATAATAAATCAATAAAAATCAATCTCGGTACAATGCCCGGGGTAATCTCCGGGGCAGCTTCACTCAACCTTTCGGCAGGCACAGTGCTTACCTGGTGGGTTGTCGGGTCGGACTCAAGTATAGCGAATCTATGCTCCAGCCAAAGGCTGTTTTCATCATACTTTTCTCCGGAGGGTGATAGTCGAATGAATTATTTGACTAGCTGGGGGTGTACTTACAGTAGCGGTGTTCCCCAACAAGTCTTTGTGTCCCATTATGGCGGATCATTTATACGAAATATACTAAATAATAATGCAACACTTTTCAAGTCATCAGAGGATAATTTGGTGCAAAAATCCACAATACAGTGCTATGATGCTTTAAACTCAAAAACCTATACAGTAAAAGACAAACTTTATTTACCAAGCATTTGTAATGAAACGAATGTTGAAGGTCCAGTAACAAACAAACCGCTCTACGTGCCTAATAGTGATACAAATATAAAATTCACTGTACCACAGGATAAGGTCAAAAATCTAGGTTTTCTATGGCTTCGTTCCCCAACAATTTCAAACTACAACTCAAGTACTCGTCCTGCAAACCCATACGCTCTAATTTATCGGTCAGACGATGGTGGCAGCCATACGGAGAGTTGTGGGTCCCACTATGATTATAGTAGACATGGAGTGCTTCCCGCCTGCCAAATTAACCTTTCAAGCGTGCTGTTTTCCTCCTCAGCCCCGAAAGCAAGTGAAGCCACTGGAGGAAAAGCCTTGCCGGCTTATGATTCGAGAAGTTTCCCGATTCATAATTTAAGGCTGAAAGATACTTCAAATACTAGTCAATCAATCCAAACAAATGCAGAATTTACGAAAATAAGGGCAATAAATGTGCCGA
>CATOLC010000120.1 GCA_951800855.1 uncultured Ruminococcus sp. | reverse complement strand
CCTCTGGACTGCAATCTATAATCAGAGTTTTCCGAAAGTCTCCCGAACCCCTTTTCAGATAATGTCAGAATTTTTTTGTCTTCTTCTACTATAAGCATCCCCGCAACGCTGTCACTCTCTTGAAGCGACAAAGCTTTAACTCCTCTTGCTGTTCTTCCCACGGCTCTTACGTCTTGTTCGCAAAATCTAATTGCCTTGCCTTTTTTCGTTGCAATTATAATTTCCCTGTTTCCATCCGTAAGTTTAACCCAGCCGAGCGTATCTCCTTCATCAAGTTCGAGTGCGATTATTCCTCCTTTTCGCACCTTACTAAATGCACTAAGCGATACCCTTTTAATTACACCTTTGTTTGTAAGCATAACCAAAAATTTATCTTCCTCAAACTCCGGGACTTTAATCATTGACGTAACTTTTTCGTCTTTTTCAAGAGGGATAAGGTTGGAAATATTCATTCCCTTTGAAACTCTAGAACCTTCGGGTACCTCATAGCATTTTAGTTTATATACTCTTCCCATATTTGTAAAGAAAAGAACAAAATCATGTGTATTTATAATAAACATCTCATTGGCAACATCTTCGTCTTTTCTGCTCATACCTGATATGCCGCGCCCGCCTCTTCTTTGCAGTTTATAACCGTCCGGCTTCTGCCTTTTTATATAGCCCCTGCTCGTTATAGTAAGGACACACTCTTCTTTCGGTATCAAATCTTCAGCATCCACCTCACCGCTGACTGACACAATCTGGGTTCTTCTTTCGTCACCAAAACGCTTCTTTATTTCCAAAAGTTCCTCTTTAACAATTCCTAAAAGTTTTATTCCGTCCGCTAAAATCTCTCTAAACTTTCTAATTTTTTCATGAAGCTCGTTTATTTCTTGTTCTATTTTATCTCTTTCCAGCCCTGTTAATCTACCCAGTGGCATCTGCACTATTGCTTGAGCCTGAATATCATCTAAGCCGAACCTTTCACAAAGTCTCTCTTTGCCGTCCGGTATAGACTTTGATGAACGAAGAATTTTTATAACTTCATCTATAAAATCAATTGCAATTTTTAAACCTTCTAAAATATGTGCTCTTTCTTCAGCTTTTTTCAAATCGAAATTTATTCTTCTTGTTACTACTTCTTTCTGGAAATCTATATACTTCATTAAACACTCTTTTAAACACAGTGTTTTCGGCTCTCCGTTTACAATTGCAAGCATAATTACCCCAAAGTTTGTCTGTAATTGGGAAAATGAATATAACCGGTTCAAAACAACCTGTACACATGCGTCTCTTTTTAAAGTGATTTCTATTCTCATTCCGTCCCGGTCCGAATGGTCATCAATATTTGCTATACCATCGATACGTTTATCTTTCACCATGTCCGCAATATTTTCAATTAGCCTGGCTTTATTTACCTGATAAGGAAGTTCCGTAACAATAATTTTAGTTCTTCCGTTTTGCTCGTCTTCTATATGCGTTTTTGCCCGGACTGCAATTTTCCCCCTGCCCGTAGCATATGCCCTTTTTATTCCGGAATATCCCATAATTATGCCACCTGTCGGGAAGTCCGGCCCTTTTATATGTTCCATAATTCGCAGAAGATCCGCTTCCGGTTCATCTATCAAAAGACACACTGCATCTATTACCTCGTTTAGATTGTGTGGCGGAATATTAGTCGCCATTCCTACAGCAATCCCTGTTGACCCATTAACTAAAAGATTCGGAAGTTTTGACGGCAGAACCGTAGGTTCTTTTAAATGGTCATCATAATTCGAGATGAAATCTACTGTGTTTTTATTTATATCTGTAAGCATTTCTGTGGAAATTTTGCTCATTCTGGCTTCTGTGTACCTATAAGCTGCCGGAGGGTCCCCATCCACAGAACCAAAATTTCCGTGCCCATCAACGAGCATGTACCGCATAGAAAAATCTTGAGCCAACCGAACTAAAGCGTCATAAACTGAAGCGTCACCATGGGGATGGTAACGGCCTAAAACAGACCCCACTGTAGTAGCACACTTCCTATATGCTTTTTCTGGGGTTAATCCGTCTTCAAACATAGTATAAAGTATCCGCCTATGAACTGGTTTTAAGCCATCTCTTACATCTGGCAGTGCCCTTGAAACGATAACAGACATTGAGTAATCCAAAAATGACTTTTTCATTTCTTTTTCTATATCAACCTCTATTACCTTACCTTCAATAATATTATTTTCCCCGCTGTTTTCCATTTATATTCCCCCTTTCTTTTTACTCTTTTGCCCTTTTTGGCGATGCCCCTGCAAAAATCATTGCTTGCACATCCGGCAAATCTTTTGAATCAATTGCTCTAATTGGTATCATAACTGTACTTTCTCCTTCAGGATAAAGCAGTATCATTCCTCCAATCTCTTCATGTTTCACAGAATGGTTCAATTTTATTTCTCTTGTTTTATCTTTTAACTTTAATTTAATCTTATCTGGATAAACTTCTGCATTTATTTCTTCACCAGAGAAAAATTCCTTGGCAAGCCTCCTTATGCTAAGCAAAGGGAGTGCCCAAATAACAAAAATGCATATAATCGGTATAATCATGAGATAACCATAATATTTATTTTTGAAAACAAGCCATAATATCAACAAAACAATAAATAAAATGCTCTGAATAGTTGTGTGTCTCTTTTGAAGGCTCCTGTTTTTTCTGTACCCTTCTGTATGTTTAAATATTTCAGTAATTTCAGATTCAGAAAGAACATACTTAATATTTATTCCTGTTTTTGTTAACTTATATCCCTCATTATCATCCTCTACCACAATTTCAGAATCGGAAATCTTTGCAGTTTCACTTTCTTGTTCACATAAAACTGGTTGGCTGTCATTTGGTTCAAAACATTCTGCATTCTCTTTATTACTCTCGTTATTTACCTCATCGAAAGTTTTTTCTTCTATCATAAAAACCTTACCTCTAATCTTTTC
>CATOLC010000119.1 GCA_951800855.1 uncultured Ruminococcus sp. | reverse complement strand
CGCTCTATACCAAAGAGCCCCATCTAATTCATATGTATAGCCTTTTTGCTTTAATATATCTATTACTTCCTGAACTTCTCCATTTTTATGCAAATTACTTTCACTAAACCATTTATCAAAATTAATTCTATATTTTTGCATATCGCTGTGCATTTTTTTAATATTTTTGGGCAAAGAAAATTTAATTAATGCATCTTTTCGCTCTTGTTCATTTTTATCCAAAAAACTATCATTATATTTCTCAGCAAACTTTTGTGCAAGTTCTTTGATGTCTTCGCCCTGATAACCATCTTCGGGGAACGGAACCAAATCTTCTCCTTTAAAAATCTGTTGGTACCGGATATCTAATGACTTGCCAAATTTCTCTATCTGATTTCCAGCATCATTTACATAAAATTCTCTCCAAACATCGTATCCTACAGCATCCAAGACTGCCGCTAAACAATCACCCAATACCCCGCCACGGGCATTACCCATATGCATAGGCCCAGTAGGATTCGCAGAGACAAATTCTACCATAACTTTTTTACCTTCGCCTATATTAGACCTTCCAAATTTTGTCCCAAGATAGTCTATCTCCTCCAAAACTTTTGTATAGAACTCTTGGGTCAAGAAAAAATTTATAAACCCAGGTCCAGCAATTTCTACTCGGTCCACAAGACTATTAAGAAATTTCATTCTTGATACAATTATATCCGCAATTTTTTTAGGTGAAGATTTAAATATTTTAGCAGAAGCCATTGCTATATTGGTAGATAAATCACCATTTTTTCTGTCTGCGGGAATTTCTACGTTTACATCAGGGAATTCTATACAAGAAATTAAACCACTAGAAATAGCACTGCTTAAAGCATCTCTTACAGAGGATTTTATATTTTCAATTATCATTATCAGTGTATTCGACATCTTCTGTATCCTTTCCTTTCACATCTATATAGACTTCATTCTCTGATAACAAATCTAAATTTACATCTATACAATATTTTAATCTTATTTTAGCTGATTTTTCTTTCATATTGCATTCTATATTCTTGGTATATATGCCCATATTGATTATACCATGTTCTGTCTTGTAATAGTTGAGGTGCCTTTTCCCCTTTTCCAATATAAGTCTGGACTCTACCAACCCAATTTTCGTAATAATTACTAATTCTGGATTTTCTACTTTAATCGAGCAAATATCCTGTAATTCATTAGTCTTTTTATTCTTATATTCATTATATATTATATGATATTTATCGTCTTTAAAGAAATATTGACCCATAACAATAAATTCCAGCGTATTTTCATCCTCATATATACTTTGACGATTTGTTACGGATATAATGCTATTATTTTTCATTATCATTTCCATTTATCTATATCCACTACTTTTATATTTTTTTCTATATCTCTTTTCAAAAAAGAATTAGCCGTTTTTAAAAATCTTCCTTTTCCTCCACTTACAAAAATTTTAATATTTCCTGGTGAATTTTTACAAGAAAACTTGTTTTCATCTTTAAGTAACTTAAAAATGGACTTAGCAACTTCCCTCCCAGGATTAATTAGACTTACTTCTCTTCCTATAATTTCTCTTATCATATCCTCTATCAATGGGTAATGAGTACATCCAAGAATTACTGTATCTATATCTAGAGTCTTAAAAATATTCAGATACTCTTTCAAATGCTTCATTAAGATCTCGTTAAAGCAATTGATATCGCCCGATTCTATAAGCGGAACAAGCTTAGGACAAGCTCTCTGATATACTTTTGCCTCAGGCATAATTAAATGAATCCCCGTTCCATATGCCCCGCTCCTTATCGTAGAATCTGTTCCTATAACTGCAATTCCTCCATTTTTTGTCGCTTTTACTGCAGACGCACATGCCGAATCTATTACACCTTTTAAAGGAACCTTTGAGCCCAATTCAGAAAACCCTGCCAAAGAGCTTATGGTCCCACAAGCAGCCAAAATAAGTTTAACATCTTGAGATTCTAAAAATGACAAGTTTTGTTTTGCATATAGGAGCAATGTCTTCGTATCTTTGTCCCCATATGGAACCCGGGCAGTATCTCCAAAATATACAATGTCTTCATTCGGCATTATCTTTGAAATTTCTTTCAATGCAGTAAGGCCACCCAGTCCAGAATCAAATATTCCAATGGGTTTTTCCCACATCTTACTTGTCCTCCATTTAAAACATTTTTACCTTTTTATTTTTACTTTAAGTTTAATTGTGAAAAGCTTTATAATTTTATTGATTGAGAATATACGATAGATGGGACTCCATCCAGTACAGCTTTTTTATTTAGTGCAAACTCTACAAGTTTATCCAATAAAGTAGGAAAATCCAGCCCTGAATACTCCATAAGTTTTGGATACATGCTAATTGGAGTAAAACCTGGGAAAGTATTTATTTCATTCAAGAAAATTTCATTTGTGCCTTTCTCCACTAAAAAATCTATCCTGGCAAGACCCTCACAACCCATTATTTTATATGCTTCAATTGCTATATTTTTAATCCTTTCTGAAATTTCATCAGAAATACGAGCCGGAATAAAAAGCTCGGAAGTGTTGTCTATATATTTTGAACTGTAATCATAAAATTCAGCACTAGGAATAATCTCACCTATGGCAGAAGCCACGGGCCAATCATTTCCAAGCAAGGCACATTCCACTTCTTGTGCATCTATTCCACGCTCCACAACAATTTTTTTATCCTCATCCTTAGCAACTTCAATTGCTGAAATTAATTCGGTACAGTTTCTGACTTTGCTAATACCCACAGAAGACCCTGCATTCGCTGGTTTAACAAACATTGGGTATTGACCTATTATCTCCTCTGTATCTTTAATTATTTTATCCTGATTGATTTTAAAATCTCTATAATCAAACCAAAAAAATGGAGGTTTTTTAATTCCTCTGCTGAGAAGTATGGTTGATGTAATTACTTTATCCATACACGCTGCAGATGATGTAGTATCACACCCCACAAATGGTATCTCGGATAAAGTCAAAAGTCCCTGAATAGTTCCGTCTTCACCGTTTTTTC
>CATOLC010000118.1 GCA_951800855.1 uncultured Ruminococcus sp. | reverse complement strand
GCCCATCAGTTCCTCCATCTAATGCAGATACAGGTTCATATTTTACATCTTTAGAAAGAAAATCTAAATGTTTTGTTGGAATATAAGGGGGATTAGAAACAATACAATCTATCTGGTTGTCATTAAAATTTTTATAATCTTTACGAATATCTCCTTTTATTATTTTTATCTTTAAATTGTTTTTTAAAATGTTGTTTTCTAAATATTTTAATGGAGTTTCATAAAGTTCTAAAGCGCATATATTTATTTTTTTACCTAAAATTTTTTTTAAAGATAAAGCAATTGCCCCAGTTCCACTGCACAAATCAATTACATATAGTGGCTTTTGTCTTAAATTAAATTTTCTTTCCAATAATTCAGCAGTTTTCCTTACTAAAACTTCCGTATCATCCCTAGGGATAAGTACTCCGGGCCCTACTTCTAAATCAATTCCCATAAATTGGCAATTCCCCACTATATATTGAACAGGAACTTTTTCTAAACGCATTTTAAGCATTTGAAAGAATTTTTTGGTTTTTTCAAGTGGGGCTTTTTCATTTCCCCTAATAATAATATCTTTTCGACTTAAACTAAAGCATTCTTCAAAAAGCCATAAAACATCGCTGGAAAAACAATCTAATTCGGTATTTTTGAGCAAATTTATTCCCTTTTGGTAAATTTGATTGAATGTTAGCTGTTCTATTTATTTTTCCTCCATTTCCGATGATATAGAATCGCTGATTTGTTTTATTACTGGCAAAAAAATGTTTACAGTAGTTCCAAAGCCCTCTTCGCTGATTATTTCCAAAGTCCCTCTATGAATTTCAACGATTTCGCTTACAATTGCAAGTCCAATGCCTGACCCTCTTTGAGTAGAATTAGCTTTGTAAAATTTCTCTGTTATTCTAGAAAGATGAGATTTAGCTATTCCGCATCCGTTGTCTGTAACGCTTACACATATATGCGAATTTTTCTCTGTCACACTAACGCTTATTCCGCCTCCTTCAGATGTATATTTGAGTGCATTGTCTATAACATTGATAAAAACTTGTTTTAGCCGGTTCCTATCTCCCATTATAGGAGAAACCATCTTTGGCTCATTGTAAACTAGTGCTTTGTTTTCAGAAATGGCTCGTTCCTTGAATATATAAACAGCTTCTCCGAGCTCTGCAAGAATATCTAATTTATCCATAGAGACAGCCATTATGCCACTTTGCAAGCTAGAAAAGTCCAAAAGTTCTTCGACAATTTTTGAAAGCCTTTCAGTCTCATGTACAATAATATTAAGCCCTTTTTGTATTACAGACTTATCCATTCCTTCTCCCATATTCATAGTCTCAGCCCAGCCTTTTATTGCGGTTAAAGGAGTCCTTATTTCGTGAGATACAGAAGAAATAAAATCATTTTTAATTTTTTCTGCATTACCTAACTCTTTTGCCATGTAGTTAACTGTGTCGCAAAGTTCTCCAATTTCATCTTTATATTTTTTCTCTATTTTTATGGAAAAATTTCCGTGTGCTATCAGTTTAGCTATTTTACTTATCTCTGTAACAGGATTTATAAGAGAGTTTATAAATCTAGTGGCATAAAAGGTAATAATTCCTATAATTATTAGACCCAAACATGTCAGAACCACTATCCAAATTATAATTAATTTATCAATTTTATTTAATGAGATTACATATTTTATAGAGCCCATATACACTTTTGATTTATTGAAAAAAGCTTTTGTTGAAGTCATAATATGCTCTCCAGAAGGAAGATATTCTGTCACGATTTCTGGCGTTGAGTCTGTGGTGGGAATATAACCAGATTTTAAAAAATTATAATTACTGTTCCACACTCCGTCAGAAGAGATAATAAAATTATTTTTTTTATCACAAGCTATTATTTGTAAATTTTCATAATTTTTATGGTTCTCTATGTAAGATATCACAAGGTTTCTGAATCCTTCGCTGTTGATATGAGGCATTAAACCAAACGTCATTGATGCTTCTTCAGTTCGTGCATAAAGTTCTTTTTTTACGCTATTATAAAAGTATCCTTTTATTAAAAATGAAAATAAAACAATAATTAAAGCAAAAATTCCGGTTGACAGCACCAAAGCACTCAATATCCATCTTTTTTTAGTTCCTGTTACACTGATTTTTAATCCGTCTGAATTTATTAGTTTTCCCATTTATATCCCAGACCCCACACAGTAATTATATGCTGAGGAGCAGATGGATCGTCCTCTACTTTCATCCTTAGCCTTCGTATATTCACATCTACAATTTTTTCTTCCCCGTCATAGGACTCTCCCCAGACATGGTGCAGTATTTTTGTACGACTTAACACTACTCCTGGATTTGAAAAAAAGTATTCCATAATCTGAAATTCTACTTGTGTTAGTTCTATAACTTTTCCTCTTTTTTTAAGAGCTCTATTTTTTAAATTTAATACAAATTCATCAAATTTAATCTCTTCTTTAAAATTATTTTCTGTACGCATAAGATTTAGTGCAACTCTTCGATAAAGTGCATCAACCCTTGCAACAAGCTCAGAAGGACTAAAAGGTTTAGTGATATAATCGTCCGCTCCAAACATAAGTCCGCTTATTTTATCCATTTCCTGAGTTTTTGCAGTAAGAAGGATTATACCAAGTGTACTGCTTTTACTTCTTAGCTCCTTACAAACAGCTAGTCCGTCTATTCCTGGCAGCATTATATCAAGTATTGCAAGGTCAAAATCTCCGTTGTATCGGTCAAAATATTCTAAAGCTTCTTCTCCGGTTGATGTATCTATTACGTCATAACCAGCTCTTTTTAAGTTTATAACCTCAAATTCACGAATTGCGGTCTCATCTTCAGCTACTAATATTCTTTTCACCTTTTGTCCTCCTGAAAAAATTATATTTAAATATTATTATAACATAATTTATAACTAATCTCCACTATATAAAAAATCAATGGGAGTGCCACAAGAGAAGATATATGATAAAATAAAAGAATGAGATGTAAAAATTGAAAAAGAGAAGACAAGCAAATACAAGCAGGGAAAACAAAAGCAGGGAGCCAAATATAAAAGTGTAAAC
>CATOLC010000117.1 GCA_951800855.1 uncultured Ruminococcus sp. | reverse complement strand
TACAGGTGCTGACGGTGCAACCGGTCCTACTGGGGCTACAGGTGCTGACGGTGTAACCGGTCCTACTGGTCCGACGGGGGCTACTGGTGCCACTGGTGCTACCGGCGCTACCGGTACATCTGTTACAGCAAACAGTATGTCTGCTATAAATACTACAGGCTCTACAATTGCTGTAGTGCTAGGCGGAACACCTGTCTCTTTACCTAATAACCAAAATCTAGACGGTTTTACGGTAAATGCTGCTAATCAGATATTTACCGTTCCTGCAACGGGGACTTATTTAATTTCTTACAGCGTTTCGTTAACTGCTTCTCTGTTATTGTCATCAAGAGTATTACGAAATGGCACAGCATTAGCTGGAACTACAGTTTCTCCGGTAGTTGCAGTAAGCAAGCTTGAGGCTACTGTGATATCTAGTCTTACAGCAGGAGATACTCTAGAATTACAGCTCTTTGGGCTGTTGGGTGCTGCTGTCTTACAAGGCGGGAACGGTGCAAGCCTAACTGTTGTAAGACTTGCTTAGTAAAATTAAAATAGCTTAAACAAAAATATATGAATCAGAAACACCTCATTAAAATTTTAACAAAATTTATATTTCATTAAGTTTTGTCACCTTGACGTTAAATGCATAGAAAAAATGACGAGATAAAGTTGTTCGGAATTTGAAGTGTAATTAATGAATTTTAATTAATTATTAAATATATAAAGAAATTTAGATAGTTAAAAAATTATATATGCTAATTATTCTTACTAATACAAAAGAACTAAAGCACTTATTGTTGCTTTAGTTCTTATATTATGTTTTAACTAAAGAAGTACGCCTTGCGTACTTCAAAAACCACGCGCTTAGCGCGTGAGATTAAGGCTTAAGTAAAAACAACACCTTTTAAAGTATAATGGTGAAGTTCAAGCCACCAAAATAAAGGAAAGGTGTTGTTTATGGCACAAAGTTTATCACATAGTAAATGGTTATACAAATATTATATAGTATTGGGAGTGCCCTAAAAGAGGATATGATACTGAAAGATTGGTAAAAATACTGCAAGCGTTTTAGCATAAAGCACCTCTTTAAATGCCAACTCAATAAAACCGATTTTATATATTTAACTTTCTTATATCAACGCATATGGCACTCCCATAATGTTTGCACCGAAATATAGAAGGAAAGTATTTTATGCAGATAAGAGATTAGAAATAGGAGCAATACTGAGAGAGGGATGTAAATGGAAAGGAGTAAAGATAATAGAAGCAGAGGTATGTCCTGACCATGTACATATGCTTTTAGAGATACCGCCAAAGATGAGTATATCAAGTTTTATGGGGTTTCTCAAAGGGAAAAGCAGCTTAATGATATATGAAAAGTGGGGAAATCTTAAATTCAAATATAGAAACCGAAAGTTTTGGTGCAGAGGGTACTATGTAGATACAGCAGGGAAAAATGCGGTTAAAATAAAGGAGTATATCAAAAATCAATTAAAAGAAGATGAATTAGGAGAACAATTAACATTTAGTAATACTGACCCATTTATGGGTAGCAACTAACAATCTTTTCGCAAGCATCAGACCGTATCAGCCTGCTTTAGAGGCGGCTAGTAGTACAGGGCTTCGCCCGTTAAAGAAATACCCCCAGCTAGGCTGGGGGATGTTTATTCACATTAAAAAATATTTTAAGGAGACTACTTAAATGGATTTAATCGTTTTGGAAAATAATGGAGTTTATACCGTAGATAGCAGAGAAGTTGCAAAAATGATTGACAGGGAACACTATAACCTATTAAAAGATATACGGAAATATATAGATGTTCTTACTGAAGTAAAAATTAACGTCAGTGAATATTTTGTCGAAAGTACTTATCTTGACCTTACCGGCAGGGAATTACCATGCTATTTATGTACTAAAAAAGGGTGTGATATGATTGCAAATAAATTGTCCGGTAAAAAAGGAATTTTATTTACGGCAACTTACATTGAAGCCTTTGAAAAAATGAAAAAATTCTACCTCGAAGGAAGAAAAATTAATAATCAGATACCATTTTCAGAACTTGTGAAGTCTATCGACATTATAGCTAACAGCTTGAAAGTAAATGATGCAAGCAAAAAACTGATGTATAGAAAATTTTATGAATCTTATGGTCAGCCTACCGATTTTTTACCATACTATGGGCTAAACGGAAATCGAGAGATGGATTGTGCCACTAATCTGTTAAAAGAAAATGATTTTAAAGTCAATACCGCAGAATTTAATAACGAAATGAGAAATCAAGGCTATATCGAAAAGAGAAGTCGCAGAGGGAAAAGCGGAAAAATCAAATATTTTAATTCTTTGACACCTTCTGGGCTTCGTTTCGGAGAAAATGCAATAAATCCGCATAACCAGAATGAAACTCGACCTCTTTATTATAGAGACACGTTCAGAACGCTTTTCTTTGAAATATTTGGATTTTCAAGAGAGGCGGATTTAAAATGAAAGACTGGACCGGCAATTCAAGATCAGGGTATATACTAAACGGAATTTCTCGTGATGCAAACCATGAGCGAGAAAAACATGACTTCTATGCAACAGACCCACATTCTGTAAATTTATTTTTAAAAAAAATAGAACAAGATGGCATAATTTTACCGAAAACTATATACGAACCAGCCTGCGGACAAGGACATATTTCAGAAGAACTCAAAAAACATGGTTATAACGTGATTTCGTCTGATTTGTATAATTATGGGTATGGCAAATCAGGAGTAGATTTTCTACAAAGCACAGAAAAGGAGGATTGTTTCAGAGCATCCGCCTTATAAATTTGCTTTGGAATTTGTGAAAAAGTCCATAGAAAATCTGAATCCCAGCGGCATGAGTATTATGTATCTAAAAATTCAATTTTTGGAGGGTAAGGCAAGAAATTTATTTTTTAAAAATTATCCCCCAAAATATGTTTATGTAAATAGTTCAAGGCAAATTTGTGCTAAAAATGGCCATTTTGAAAACTTTAACGCAAAATTACTCTGTTATGCTTGGTATATTTGGTATAAAGATTTTTGCAGTGATACGGTGGTTCGCTGGATTGATTAAA
>CATOLC010000116.1 GCA_951800855.1 uncultured Ruminococcus sp. | reverse complement strand
CCTAAAATGCAAAGGAGAAGAAAAAATAAAAAATGGATTTAAAAATGGAATACAAAGATATAAATGTAAAATATGTGGATGCAATTATACCAAAAGCATACCACATGGATATCCAATAGAGGTAAAAAGAGAAGCTACTCCGATACTATCTAGAGGGTATAGGATTTAGAAGAATAGAAAGGCTTTTGGGAGTTAGCCACACGGTAGTAATATATTGGGTAAAGAAGGCCGGAGAAAAGATAAAGGATATCGATTTTGAAGGAAAAAACAGAGAAAGTAGATGCCCTGGAGCTTGACGAAATGTGCGTAAACTTTAAAAAATCGAACAAAAAATGGATATTGTTGACAGTAGAGAGAGCTTCTCAGAAAATAAGAGAATTTTATGTGGGCTCTCGTGAAACCCTCAAGCTTTGAGAAACTTTCTCAAAACATACAAAGGTTAAACGTAGAAACATATGCTACAGATGCTTGGGAACCATATAATTTAATTGTCCCTGAAAAACATATTGTTGGTAAAGCCCATACTTACACTATTAGAGCGTACTAACCGGATTTCACGTCATTATTTAGCCCGTTTTGCTCGCAAAACTTATTCTGTGCCTAAATCGTTAGATATGATTTTTTTATTCTCTTTTCCTTTTTTGTTTTCGGCATCTTTTGCCTTCTATCTATTTTTAACTCTTCCAAAAAGAGAAAGTGTTTGACATTTATTATATATTTATATATAATAAATAATAAATACTATGAAATAATCACAAGTATTATTTATGGGCTTAGAATAGGAGACGGGGATTTTAGAAAACAATAGAAAGGAAGATGTAACATGGCATATCCAAAACCAGAAGACATAAATAGTTGGGAGGATATATGTGAGAAAGTCTTTGGATTAAAATATAATAATGGTACCGAGATAACTACGTACCCATTGTGTGGTGGACCTAGCAAAGCTAATCTAGCAAATAAAAATAACAAAGACACTTTGTTTTATCATGATAATGATGATGCGCGTATTTGCAAAAAAAAACCAAGTGAAACACTGTCCGATCAAGAATATGAAAAAATGCATTATTCAGAATTAATCGCAAGATTGTACCGTTATTTTATTGTTTGTGCAAAAAAACCGTTCAATAAGGCAAATTATGATAAATTTTTAAATGAATTTAAAAAACGGTATAAAGCTTCAAAAAAAGCCATACAAAGCCAATTGTTTTCCCCAAAGAAACCACAACTTGGGTTTAATCATGCGGCGGCTAACGATCTGCGCCGTATGTGGAAGATATTGAAAGAGCGCGCTGCTTTAAGCTTTGGAGCACAAGGTGGTTCCGGTGGAGAGAGTGCATCTTCTTCGTCAAGTTCGAGATCGTCGTCGCATTCTTCTATGCCGGCTGAACCAGTGAATGTGACTATTGTATGTAATTACAGTGACGATCTTAGCGCCTCCCCGCCGACATTTGGAGTGCAACTCACAGATGAGCCTAGGAAGAAGTTCGCGGATTCGGTTCTATCTGCGCTGGAAGAGCGCTACAACTTGTGCTCTGAAGGTGCTATATTCGTCGAATGGTATAAATCCAAAATAGGAGTTCAGAATGGTAAGCCAAAGTTTGACCCGAATGCATTGACCGTTACGGAGGCAACTCTGATGCCTGGAGATACAGATTTGAAAACTCTTAGCGTTGCGGATGCCAGGAACGCGGTGGAGAAATTAGGAAAAATTAAGGCAAGTGTGGGGGTGCGGGTGGAATATAAAGGAAAGCCGGCTTCGGTTGGAGATGAACCGGAAGCTATGATAAATCTGAGTGTCAGTTGCATACCGGGGCGAATGGGAGAGGAGCGGACATTCCAGATTTCAGCTATTTCCTTAGCTGGCAGAAAGGAACGCAGCGTAAAAGAATTGATTCGTTCAGAATTAACAAAGTACTCCAATAATCTTTCTAAGAAGGATGAATTTTATGTTTGGTACACTAGTTCTACCCTTGAAATAGGTGCTGCTTGTTTTCCTTTGAAAGTATACAGCGGCTTGGAAGATAAGTCAGTTGAAGAACTTAAAACTATGATGGCAGATGCTGACATGCCTTTAGTTCCTGTGCTGGTGGACTTGGAATCTGTCTCTAGTAATCCTGCACCTACGAATGAAAAAATCAAAGTATTTATCAGCTATACTTTGCCAGACGGTACGAATAATCGTGTAGGTATGACAGCAAATAATGATACCAAGGTGCAACAGCTGCTGGATAACCTGGTTAAAAGGAAAGAATTGTATGTCGACAAATCAAAATCTTATTTGCTTAACAGTGAAGGGGTTCAACTCTTGAAGTCGGGCACAATCTGGCAAAATAAATTGAGAGGGTTGTGGCCAAACGATGGTGCTTTACGCGCTTTTTTGATAGATCGTCCACTCCCTACTACTGTTAATCTGAGAGTTTTTTACGTAGATTTAGATAAGCATTTATATTTGCCACAGGTACAGCTCGATAGCATAGCAACTACTCAACCCTTTAGCAAATTAATTTTATCTGAATTAGAGCGTTATTACAATGCCAACCAGAGAATGTCGGATAGTTTTCCAAGTTGGTATAATATAAAAGCTGGAGGTTCGCCCGAAAAGTTCGCGAAATTCAATCCTCGGCATTTGAAAGTTGAAGCTGAGTTAAGGGTTTTAAATAAGTCGGCTCTAGAAAATGAGACGGTATATAAGATTAGGCAGTTGCTGGGATCATCTAGTCGAGATACTGATATGATTGTTAATTTGTACTATATTTAAGACTAGCTCGACTGCTAACAAAGTTTTCCTGAGGTATGGTTTGGGGACGGTGAGGCATGATTAATTTTGTTAGAGTTTGAGAAGCATTTTCCGTCCCGCATTCCTCGTTTATAAATTTTCGAACAGCCCCCAGGCTAGAGTTTACATCAGTGCATGACTGTTATTTAAGGTCATACTGGTTAGGGTTAAAACTCCTGGCGGGGCTTTCGAGAATGGGCAGAGCTAAAAGAAGATAGATGGAAGATAGTGTGGAAAACAAAAGAGATAAAGAGAGTATAAAATCATATCAAAAGATTTAGAAATAGAATAAGTTTTGCGGGAGAAACGAGCTAAATAATG
>CATOLC010000115.1 GCA_951800855.1 uncultured Ruminococcus sp. | reverse complement strand
GTCAATCACTTTATCTCCTGCGACTGTTACACCTAAAAATCCGTCATATCCGTCAAATTTGGCAGAGTAAATATCCGTTAACCCTGTGACTGTGGTTTTGCTTTCTCCTGTGCCAAATTCCCTTGATTGCACTCCTACAATCGGTGTTTCTGTTACTGTTTCACCATTTACTGAATATTTATTTTTAAGGTCTATAATTCTGACTTTATTTTCTCCAATCGTGGTTATAACTCTGCCAAACGCTTCTTCGCTTTCTGTTTTATAGCCAAGTACTCTTGCGACTGTCTGAATTTTAGTTTTCATATCTCCGTTTACCATGATTGCTGTTGCATTAGTGCTGTTTATGAGTTTTAAAAGTGCCTCATAAAAGATATCTGCGTTCTCTTTTAACTTTGCCATAGTAGATAGGTCTATGTAGCTTTCTGAATTATATTCTGTATTCGTGCCAACAAGCATTTTATTAAGTCCGTCAAAAGAAAGAGCGTTTGTTGCACTGTCGCCATTTATCATAGTATCGTGAAATAAAGCGACTAAAGCTCTTACTTTACTTTGTACTTGATGATTTACACTCTCAAGTTGTGCTTCTATTGACTTTATTACCCTGTCAACTTGAAAACTTCCACCAAATACCTTTAGTGTTACTGCTAACTGTTGTAAAACTGCTTCGCTGTTTGTGTATTCACTTCCTATTGCTCTAAAACTTGCGGTAGAAGGTACTTTCTCTTGAATATATCCATAAACTAAAGTGCTTCCACCTGTTGGACTTACTGCGTTATCAAAGGGAAGAAGTTCTAAAATCTCGCTCTCCCTTACAAAAATATCTATTATTTGCTGTGCTATTTTATCCTGCATTCCGACTGTCATTTGTGCTAAATTAAGCATTTTATCACTCCTAAATTAATTTATTTTTTGCTTATATTTTTCTTGCAGTGCTTCCATTAGATTTTTTGGCTCAGTTTCACTGCTATTATCACCTTTGCCAACATTTAAAACTTCTACATCTTTAGTTACTGTTTGAGGTTCAAAGAGATTTGTATGTTGCTTTTTAACTGTATCAATTATTTCATCTAAACCTTTAAGATTTCCGTCTGTATCAAATTCAAAAGATTTTTTATCCTCTTGATACTTGTTTTTGATTTTATAAGTTAGATACTCAATATCTGTTGCTTTTTCTTTGAGTAGAGCCTGTTTCAAGCTACTGCTAACTTTTATTTCTTGATTTTCAGTTTCTAAAGTCTTAATTCTTTGCTCATATTCTAATTGCTTTGCCTTTAATTCCTCGCTACTTTTTACACCTTGGCTTAATTCCTCAATATGCTTTTGTGCTTCGGCGTATTGTTTGTTTTTTTCTTCCATGTCTGTTTTGAGTTTGCCATACCTAATATCAATGTTTTCCTGCCCTGCAAAATAAATATTGTTTTCTTTAAGCTCTTTTATTAGATTTTCAAAGTTATCACCCTCTACATATTTTTTAATTATTTCTTGTGCTTTCTCCATTGTGTTTACTCCTTTATACGTTTTTTACATGTGTCGAACATGAGTAAAGCTTTCGCCTCTTTTACGTCTAGCCTTTAAAAAGACAAGAAAAAACCACCCTTTAGGTGGTCTAATTCTTATATGTTTTAATTATCTTAGTTCCTCGATTTCTTCTAAAGTTAAACCTGTATATCTCTTTATTTTTTCTATCGGCTCTTTATCCAGTAGCATATTTTTTGCTATCTCAATTTTTTCGCTTTGTTTACCTTGTTCTATGCCTTGTTCTATGCCCTGTTTAATACCCTCTTGTCTACTACCTTCTATTTCGCTTTTATATGCTCTGATTGCATTTTCTCGCTGTTCTGCTTTAACTCTTAGCTCGTTATCCTGATTAACTTCCAGCACTATCTTTCTCCTTAGATATTAATTTACTTTAACTGTTCTATTTCCTCAATAAGCAATCCTGTGTGCTTGGCTATAAAATTTATATCCATTCCAGAACCAAGCAAACTTTTTGCTATCTCAATTTTTTCGCTTTGTTTACCTTGTTCTATACCTTGTTCTATGCCCTGTTTAATACCCTCTTGTCTACTACCTTCTATCTCGCTTTTATATGCTCTGATTGCATTCTCTCGCTGTTCTGCTTTAACTCTTAATTCATCATCTTGATTAACTTTCATTACTATTTCCGTTGCTTGTTTTATTGCTGAATTTTGCATATTATGCACCTCCTCTAACTGTTTCTCCGTTTTAGCATTGAAGAAATTTACCCACTTTGCAAGGTTAGGATTATCTTTTGATAAATCTGTCTTTTTCATTAAATCCAAAACATCTATTTCCATTTTATCCGAAAATATCGAATCTCTTTCTTGATTACAAAATAAATATCTGTTGTGCTGTTTTTCATTTTCTTTAACTAATATATGGTCTGAAGCGATTATTATACTTATCACTTTTTGAATTTTACCATAATCTTCTCCTGCTCCAATTTGGTCTAAAGTCATTTTTGAAAGATAGAAAAGAACCCTTTCACGCATATACTTCATTCTTGCAACTTGAATTTCAATATCGATAATTTTGCGGTTTTTTGTACTTAATTTTACATCTAAAATTCCCAGTTTTTCGTTTGTACTATCTTCAACATTCAAAAATGGATTTTCGATTTTTAATAAATCATATTCTTCTTCGGGAATATTTAAAATACTACTCAAAAAATCTTTGATAATTTCTTTATTGTTTATATCGCCAAATATTTTTTTAAAAACCACATCATTGGTCGCTGGAAAAATTTTATTTTGCATATTGCTCCTCCACTTTTTGCTTTATTTATATTATACTATATTTTATCTTAAAGAACAATCAATTAAAGCGTATTTTAAACCTTTTTTAGGTACTCCTTTTTCCAATTTTCATAAGTTTTATATGGTATAATCTCGCCTGTGATATTATTTTTTCTTGTGAAGTTTTTATTATCTAAATCCCAGCGTGGAACGCTAGATAACCTACATCTGCAATTAATATCTTGCTCGGCTATTCCAAACTGATGAGGTGCAAAGACATCTCCGGCAGTGACCCCCAAAAAACGGACAGTATGAAAATTAAAAAATAAACCTTCTGTAATTTTAATATTATAGCAAATCAAATAATCTAATTTCAAAGTAAAAAATAAAATCATCAAATTTTATACCTA
>CATOLC010000114.1 GCA_951800855.1 uncultured Ruminococcus sp. | reverse complement strand
ATTACAGAAGGTTTATTTTTTAATTTTCATACTGTCCGTTTTTTGGGGGTCACTGCCGTAAAAATACTGCAACCGTTTTAGCGTAAAGCACCTCTTTAAATGCCAACTCAATAAAACCGATTTTATATATTTAACTTTCTTATATTAAAGCATATGGCACTGCCCCAAAAAATATTATATTGATTTTTCTAATTATATATATTAAAATATAGTGTTCAGATGGTGTTTATAAGAGACGGACATATATTTGGACAAATATTTAAAAAATTAAGTCAATATTTTTATTTAATTCTTAAAGAGGTGAACTTTTTGAAAAAATTTGTTTATGCAGATAATTCAGCAACAACTTTTATGTCAGATAAAGCTATAGAGGCTATGCTTCCATTCTTTAAAGAGAGTTTTGGAAATCCTTCAACACTTTATAGCATAGGAAGAGAATCTAAAAAGACACTTGAACTTGCTAGAGAAAAAGTTGCGAAGGTTATTGGAGCAGATCCAGGAGAAATATTTTTTACTTCGGGGGGGAGCGAATCTGACAATTGGGCAATTAAGGGAACGGCCTTTGCTCAGAAGAAAAAAGGTAAAAACCATATCATAACTTCCAATATAGAGCACCATGCTGTACTACATTCAGTAGAGTCTCTTGCAAAACAAGGTTTTGAAGTTACCTATGTAAAGGTGAATGAAAATGGAATAATAGACCCACAGGAAGTAAAAAAAGCAATAAATGACAGAACGGGTTTAGTGAGCATTATTTATGCAAATAATGAAATCGGGACAATACAAGACATAAAAGAAATAGGAAGCATCTGCAGGGAATATGGAATACCATTTCATACAGATGCAGTGCAGGCAATTGGGAATGTGAATATTGATGTGAATAAAGAAAATATAGATATGCTGTCTATGTCAGCCCATAAATTCCATGGCCCGAAAGGCGTAGGAGCTCTTTATATAAAAAAAGGAATAAAAGTCTCAAACTTTATAGACGGAGGAGCTCAAGAAAGAGGAAAAAGGGCGGGCACTGAAAATATAGCAGGTATTGTGGGGATGGCAGCTGCACTTGAGGAAGCATGCAAAAATATAGAAGAGAAAGCAAAAAAAATTTCTGCTATGAGAAATAGAGTGATAAATGAACTTTTGAAAATAGAAAAGTCAAGGTTAAACGGAGATTTAGAAAAACGCCTTCCAGGGAATATAAACATGTGTTTCGAGGGAATTGAGGGAGAATCCTTGATATTAAGACTTGATATGGAAGGAATATGTGGTTCATCGGGCTCAGCGTGTACGTCGGGTTCGTTGGACCCAAGCCATGTACTGCTTGCTATAGGCTTGCCACATGAAATAGCTCATGGTTCGCTCCGGCTGACTTTGAGTGAATATAACACGCAAGAAGACACCGAATATATAGTTAATAAAGTGCCTGGAATAGTTAATTATCTGAGGAGCATATCTCCTCTTTGGGAAAAGATTAAGAAAGGAGAGAAATATTATGGAATATAGCGAAAAAGTGATGGATCATTTTGCCAATCCTAGGAATATAGGTGAAATAGAAGATGCAAATGGGGTGGGAGAAGTTGGTAACCCTAAATGTGGGGACATTATGAAAATATATCTAAAAATAGACAACAATAAAATAAGTGATGTAAAATTCAAAACTTTTGGATGCGGTGCTGCGATTGCAACCAGCTCTATGGCAACAGAGCTAATAAAAGGAAAATCTATAGATGAAGCTTTGAAGGTAACTAATAGAGCCGTAATGGAAGCACTGGATGGTCTTCCGCCGGTAAAGGTTCATTGTTCTGTTCTTGCAGAAGAGGCCATAAAAGCTGCGATTTCAGATTATTATAGAAGAAATGGAATAGATCCAGAGCCGATTGTAGGCAAAATTGGCAGTTGCTGCAGTAAAGACGGAGGATGCTTTGCAGAAGAAAATTAAAGTAAATTAATTGTTTTTTATATTAGTTTTTAAATTTACTTTATTATAAATTAAAATATCTTTTGAGGCGTGTTTATGCCTTTAATATTTCATAATATTGGAATACCTGTAGAAAAATCTAAATTAACAGCAAAATGCAGATATTCTTCTTTGTTTAAAATGTATTCCGAAGATGTGGAAAATGACCTTGATATTCGTAAGGAGTATCATGCATTTGACACAGGGGGCCCACTCGACACAAGACTGCAAAATTTACCGCATATAGCATTTAAAACAAATAATATTGAAAAAGATTTATTGAACAAGGAAATTATAATGCTTCTGTATGAACCATTTAAAGGATACTGTTGTGCTGTGATAGTTTTAAATGGAGTAGTTATAGAACTTATAGAGACTAAATTGACCTAAGAACAAATATGGGGCAATCCTGATACTCTTAAAAACGGCATACTTTATGGCAAAACAAACGAATAATGAATAAAATTATTGTAAAGTAAAATAAATTAGGGATGACTTCCCCTTACCTTAGTATGCTTTCCAGATACGCTATTTTTACCGATATAGAAAATATTTCCATTGCTTTGGAGAGCTCTTGGCAGCTGGGAAATGAGGGAGCTATACGGATATTGCTGTCCAAAGGGTCATATCCGTATGGATATGTAGCTCCGGCGCCGGTTAATGTTACTCCAGCCTCTTTGCATAACTGAACGCTCCGTTTAGCACATCCATTAATTAAATCAACACTGATGAAGTACCCACCTTTAGGAGTTTCCCATTTGACTATTGGGTTATTTTCAAAATGTTTTTTAAGTATAGATAACACTATGTTGAATTTAGGAGCAAGAATCTCTCGATGTTTTCGCATGTGGTTTTTTACTTCAGATAAGTTTCTCAGAAATCTTACGTGACGAAGCTGATTTAATTTATCAGGGCCAACGGACTGTACTGAATATCTGCGCTTAAGCGAAGAAAGATTTTCACCTCTGCAGGCCATAGCAGAGATACCTGCTCCTGCAAAAGTAATTTTAGAAAATGAACAAAAAATAATAGGAAGTTGTTCGCTATTATTTTTTTTACATTCATCCATTATATTCGAAAGCTGTATATTGTCCTCTGTAAGCTCATGGACGCTATAAGCATTATCCCAAAAAATTCTGAAATCTTTGGCTTTGGGATTTAAAGATGCAAGTCGTTTGACGGTTTTATCTGAATAAGTAATCCCTTGAGGGTTTGAA
>CATOLC010000113.1 GCA_951800855.1 uncultured Ruminococcus sp. | reverse complement strand
TTTTCATTATAATATACACATTCTTTCGTGACTCTTCCAGGAGATATAGAATCAATACATTTGGCAATCTCCTGAGCATATGGCGATTTCATATTAATACAGAATACGCTTTGACATTTCAAACCTATATTAGTTGAATGCGGATAGTTACAGCAATAGTTATAGTATTCCTTTTCGTTATTTTTTTCATAACGTCTTTCGATATATAATAGTCCATTATCAGCTAAAAGTTTTTTTAGCTGACTTTCTGTTAAATCTAAAGTTCTATAGCCATGTCGTCTCTCAAATTCATCTTTTTCATAAGAAAGAAATTCAAAAAATCGACGCGAATTAATTATTAATACTGGCAAATCCTCTATTTGAGGATTAAAGACAGGGAGAGCCGCCCGTTTTTTGATATACACCCCGCTAAAGCCATACTCTATATCAATAACTGAAAAATGTCCGTATGAACTATTTGTTTGATATCCTTCATCATTCCTATACCTGCCAGGGTAGTAACAAGTCTGTATTTCCGGGGTATAAATTTTTAAATGTCCACTTTTTATAGAATTGCAAAGGAAGTGAATAAAAGTTTTAATTTGTCCCTCTTTTGTATATAGGTTACTATTTTGGCAGGAATCTAACAAAACCTTTTTATAGCGATCAATTAAGTGTATCCGTTCTTCCCGAGTAATACATCCAACACTCTGCCCATAGGATAAAAATAAGGAAAATGCAAAATAATGCATAAATATATTATCTTGCCCACGATAAACCTGTTCTTCAAAAGCACTCTTAAATTCCTCCTTTATGCGCTTAAGCTCCCTGGCAGGTTGTGATGAATGAACAATTTTACAAATAAATTTAATAAAATAGAGAATACATGTTCTGAATGACAAAGGATTTTCCTTTATTTTGCCAATCAGACGCCGTCTGCAGTTCATTTCTATTCTGGATGGGTTTAAATATATCTCTATAAAACGATTCCTTAGCGACTCTAAATGCTTATTCAAAACCTGCGGTTCTCCAGTTATAATAGGAGTAAGTCTTATACCATCTTTACCAAAAGTTGATCGGCCAAATCGGTCAATTAAGCCTGTTATTGACTGGCAAACACTGTAGGCAGGTGATTTACGAGCATCATCAAGAATGAATGTAGTATCTGAAAAATAGCTCTGCCGTAGTTTAAAATCTTTTGGCCCGCTCTGCAGTATCAAAAAATTCTGTAAATCTTTTGTTGCAAAATTGCCAAATAAAGTACCAAATGCCAATGCCAATTCCGTTTTTCCTGACGAAGTAGGGCCAGATAAGAAAAGACCTGGTATGCCATATAGCTTCATCGTTTCTACTACAGGCTGTAAAACGCTAAGGATCTGCGTAATCACTATTGGCATCACTTCATCAAAATCCAAATCTATAAATTCCATGGTTTCTAAAAATGCTTCAGATTCTTCCATATCTTTATCATAAAATAGACAGGCATTTGCATTGATGCAGTGATACTCTGGTATAATTCCATTCTTAGTAATTGCAAATTGCGAAGTCATATAATATAGATCGCCTTCAAAAAATACCCATCCACTCCTATCTGAATTTAACAACGGGCGTTCTGCCAATAGGCCAGACTCTTTACTACTTACAATAAAATTCCATATTTCGATAGAATCCTTAAGTAAAAAATCTGATTTAAGTCCGTAAGATTCGAGGCAAGCAAGAAATTTTCTCGGACAGCCAGGGTCAAAATACAAAATAAGTGGTTTGTCTGGAAAACAGGATTCTGTTTCTACAAGTTTTATCTCATATACTTTACTATAAGTCGAATATGAGGTAAAATGGTAATGTGGAGTGATGCTGTTAATGACCGCTGGGATGAATAACTCATTATTAATGAAAATACCATCCTGGGCCTGCGTTAGCAGATGATGCTGAAAGGTAATTTGAAAATAGCTCATGTTAGTTCCCTCCATCTTTTTATTTTTGGATGCAACCAGACATAACTTTATGGTTAATTTTTCGTTTGCATCTAAGTTAATTTTAACGAATAGCCAAAAAATATGTTTATGGTTGTCCGCGTAAACTTTTTATTTAGGAGGGAAATATGGATAAAAGTCTCGAAAGAGCCAGAAAAGTTGAATTGGATGTTCAAAAGGACGTTAATTTCATATTTAGAGAATGTAGAGATATAATAGATTACATAAATGAACAGAAAAAGAAGGAGTGTTGGGCTGGCATAGAATGTGGATTCGTATGTATACTTATAGATTTATTCCTATCCTATGATTCAGATGGACAATATGCAGACGAACTGTTTGAGCAAAAACAGGATTTTATAAAAATATTGAGGGACCTTATTGCTGGAAAAGCTGATGATGGTGATATATGGCGGTTCCTGGATAAGGGTAGCAAAACAACATTTTTTACTTATTGTTACTTTATTAAGCAAAGTATTTTTAATTGTATAAATATAGGGTATCCAGGGGGATTATCTTATTTAGAATTTGTAGAAGATATACTGAGAAAAAATGGGATATCGAGTACAGAACAACAAAGAAAAAAATTATCTAATAGTTTTAAAGTTTATCTTTCAAAGCTTCATAATTCTAAGAAAGATTTCATAAAAATTATATTATCTGAAAGAATGACGCATGAAAGTGTCTCAGATAAAAATAGGGGTACGGATAAGGACAAATATGAGTTTGGTCCTATTTTATTATACGAAAGAGTTGCTTACGAATTTGAATTTTTTATGAGAAAGAAAAATCAGACAAAAGACATGCAAACAATTATGACACAAATAGACAGAGTTGCAAAGAAAAAAATTGAGGCAATAGAAAATTGCGTCTTTTCCTCTGATAGTTTTACAATTATCCAGAATAGATATGCTAAATTAGCGAAGAAACCTATTGCTAAAATGACGGACGGAGAGTTGAGAGAATATAGAGAATATATTAAACTCAAACGAAACTATATAAGAAAATATGCAAAAGAGAGTCAAGAATCTTCCAAATATATTTATATAGAAGAATCAAAATTATTTGATGACTTACTTTTTTTGATATATGAAGATCAAATTTATAGATTCCAAAAAAGTTTTGATGTTATAGGACGTGTTTTATTTACAGTTATAGAAAAATGTGGTGTCGATAAAAAAGAAAAGCATCTTTTCTGGCATGCCTTGATTAATCTTTCATATATTATCGGCTTATTAATGGATATTTATACGAAAGATAAAACACTATAT
>CATOLC010000112.1 GCA_951800855.1 uncultured Ruminococcus sp. | reverse complement strand
TGAAAATATCGAAAAATTTGAAATCGGAATAGCTCTTCAAAGACTTTATGACTTTATATGGGACGAGTTTTGCGACTGGTACATAGAATTTTCTAAAATCAGACTTCGTGAAGAGAACGATTATTCAAAAGTTATAAGGGAAACTTTAGTTTATGTTTTTTCCAATATTCTTAAGCTTCTTCATCCGTTCATGCCTTTTATAACAGAAGAAATATGGCGTTCATTTCCTCAAAGCGAACAGTCTATTATGATATCCTCCTATCCTGAATATGATATTGAATTAGAAAGCCCTGTATCTGAAAGTGAAATTCTGGGTGTAATGGAAATTATACGGGCGATTCGCAACAGAAGAAGTGAAATGAAAATTCCAAAAGAAAAAAGACCTAGTGTGTACTTGGTTCCCATAAAAAATAATAGTTTAGAAAGTTATGCTCATATCATAAAAACTCTGACATATTCCGGGGATATTGTATTTAATAAAACTGTAAAAACAGAAAATGTTGTTAATATTATTACTGATTTTTCTAAAATTTATATTCCTATAGATGAACTAATCGATAAAGAAAAGGAGATATTAAGGCTTACAACCGAGCTAAAAGAAGCTGAAGCTCATCTTAACAAAATAATACAACAACTTGCAAATAACGATTTTATACAGCGTGCCCCCAAGGCAATTGTGGAAAAAACAAAAAAATCTGAAAATTCATTCAAGAAAAGAATAGAAGAATTAAAGGAGGCGATAAAAAAGGTTAGATAAAAACTACCTTAATATTTTATAAATTCTCATTTTATATAACTTATTTCAACAAATTATTCGCTAACAACTACTTATTCTTTTAATAAGTGGTTGTTTTTGTATAAATGGGACAACCCTGTAGAGATAATTGTTGTAGGAGGAGAAGGTTAATGGCTGTAAGAATATCTTCAAATGACGGAGTTATGACTGTTTTTTTGGAAGGTGATATAGATCACCATACAGCTAAAGAAATGCGAGAAACAATAGACTTAAATGTAAACAAATCTAATCCAAATCTCTTAAATATCGATTTTGAGAAAATACAATTTATGGACAGCTCAGGTATCGGTTTAATAATGGGGAGATACAAACTTATGAATTCTATCGGGGGGAAAATAAAGATTATAAACATTCCCAATAGATTAGAAAAGATGATAAAGTTGTCAGGGCTTATTCAGCTTGGAATATTTGAATAGAAAAATTAAAATTGTTAAAATAAAAATAAAAGGTTAAAAGGAAGGTATAAAAATATAATGGCTGATATTATAAACGAGATGAATTTAAACTTTTTAAGCAGGTCTTATAATGAAAGTTTCGCAAGGGCTACAGTTGCTGCATTTGTTTCTCAATTAGACCCAACTATAGACGAACTATCTGATATCAAGACGGCCATTTCTGAAGCCGTAACAAATTCAATAGTGCACGCCTACAAAAACGGAATAGGAATGATTTATATTTCATCTAAATTATATTCAAACGGGAGAACTATCATAAAAATACGAGATAAAGGGTGTGGGATAGAAAATGTGAATCAAGCTATGGAACCACTTTTTACAACAGGAGGAAGTGAAAGGTCAGGACTTGGTTTTGCAGTGATGCAAAGTTTTATGGATAAAATAAAAGTAGTTTCAAAGCCAGGGAAGGGAACAACTGTCACACTGGAAAAATACATAATCCGCAGGTCTGTTGGAAATGGCCGTTAAAAATAATTGCATAGAAGACAATATTGGTTTAGTATACGCTTGTGCAAAAAGGTTTGTAAACAGGGGAATAGAATACGACGATATCGTTCAGGCAGGATGCCTAGGTCTTACTAAAGCTTTTAGAGCTTTCGATAAAACTAGGGGTACACAATTTTCCACATATGCAGTTCCAGTAATTTTGGGCGAAATAAAACAATTGTTCCGTGAAAATAGCTCATTAAAAGTTAGTAGAGCTTTAAAAGACTTATCATTAAAAATAAGTAGGGAAACAGAAAAATTTTTATCCCAATATGGTCGGAGTCCGTCTATAAGCGAACTTTCCACTATTTTAGGTGAAAGCAAAGAAAATATATTCGAAGCTTTAGAGGCATCTCAAACTCCATTATCTTTAACGGTAAAATGTGACAACACAGATGAAGAAATAGATGTCCCTATTGCCTCAGAAGAGGAAAAAATTTCAGCAAAACTTTCGCTTGCGCAAGCCATTGGTGAACTTAATGAAATTGATAAAAATTTAATTATATTAAGGTTCTTTAAAGGAAAAACTCAAACACAAACTGCAAAAATACTGGGAATTAACCAAGTAGCTGTTTCCAGGAAAGAAAAAGTAATACTTAAAACACTTAGAGCAAAACTTCAATGACATTTCCTTTTTAGCTCTATATTCTATTCTAACTAAGACTCAAAACACTTTTGTTCTCCTTAATTTTTATCACATAACAAATTTTAATCTTACTCAATATCAACAGAATCTATATACTTCAAAAGTTTTTTAATTCGATAATTCACCCCAGATTTTGTTATAGGTCTAGAAAACAAGTGCGAAAGCTCTTCCAAAGACATATAAGGGTTTTGAAGGCGCAATAGGGCAGTTTCCCGAAGAGAAAAAGGTAAAAAATCTATTCCTTTGGTTTTTACAATCTTTTCTATAGATTTAATTTGTTCCGACGCTACAAGAGTGGTTTTAGTAAGATTTGCTGTTTCAAAGTTTGTTGTTCTATTTACATAATTCCTTACCTCTTTAAGCATCTTTATCTGGATAAATTCCATCGATGAATTTGTCGCCCCAATAAAAGTTAAAAAATCTGTTATCTGGCTATTGCCTTTCATATAAATTGAAATACTTGATTTGCGCCGGGCAATTTTAGGGTTCAGATTTGTAACTTTTACATTCTTTAATATAGAAATAAGCAAATCACACTGCCATTCTTCTTTAACCAAGAACTCAAGATAATAACTAGAAATAGGGTTAGTAACGCTACCACATCCCAAAAACACTCCTCTGAGAAAGTAAGATAAAAATAAGTCAGACTCGGGACCGGGATAATTTATAAAATGTTTTATTTCTTTAAGCAAATCGTCCGATGATAAAGTATTGTTGAATGATAATATAAAATCTGTTTTACTTTTTTCTATATTTTCAATCAACAAATGCTTTTTTTGTGAAATATTTTTAATGATTTTTTTCGAACAGTTTAAGCGATTATTAAAAGTTGAAATTCCAAGAAGCTCACCATAATTTTCATAAGGCAAACCTAAATCC
>CATOLC010000111.1 GCA_951800855.1 uncultured Ruminococcus sp. | reverse complement strand
AAAACACACCAAATTATAATTTTAATATAATAAATTGCTACCAAAGGAAAATATACCCATGTATGGATTGTGGGTATTGCAAAAAAAATCAGAATTGTTTTTTTGATGATATAAACGATATAGATATGTATTTAAATACAGTGGATTTGCTGGTTTTTTGTTCTCCTATATATAATTTTTCTTTTCCAGCACCAATGAAAATGCTGTTAGACAGGATGCAAAGATATTTTTCAGCCAGATTCATTCTAAACCTCATTCCTCCTATAAATAAAAGAAAAAAAGGCGTTTTATTACTTTCCTGTGGCTCTGAGGATACACAAGGCTTAGAAATAATGGAACTTCAGCTTAGAAAAATATTCACGGTTATAAACTGTGAATTAGTAGGGACAGTAGTATTAAAAGGTACTGACAAATTGGACAATTTTTATGATAATTTAGTCCTGAAAAAGATAGAAAAGGTTGTAGAAAATCTATAAAATTTTAAAAAAATATTGATTTCCACTCGATTTAAGTGTATATTTATTAAAGATTTAGAAAAATTGCTCATTGGGAGGAAAATTCAATATGAAGCCAGAGAATCTTTGCATGGGATGCATGAACGAACTTAAAAATGAAGAGGATACATGCCCGAAATGCGGAAGCGAGCGAGGAGAAACTCAACAAATTCCGTTTTTACCAATGGGAATTATTATAGGAGATAGATATATAGTAGGGAAAAGCCTGGAGATAAACGGTGAGGGCATTAGTTATATAGGATACGATAAGATAAAGAATTTAAAGGTTTATATAAGAGAATTTTTTCCAGAAAATCTTTGCAGCAGAGCAGGAAATTCTATAGATATTAATGTAGCATCTTATAAAAAAGGAATATTTGAAAAAGAATTTGAAAAATTTTTAAAATACTTTAAAGCGGTTGCGAGACTCAGAAACATACCGGCACTTTGTGCGATATATGATATGTTTAAAGAAAACGGGACCGCCTATATAATAATGGAATGGATAGATGGGATATCTTTAGATAAATTTGTAGCAGAAAAAGGCGGAAGTATTCCCTGGAATGAAGCAAAACCAATGTTTATGCCGCTACTTTCGGCATTAAGTTCTATGCATAATAGTGGGGTTTTGCATTTAGGAATTTACCCTGGCAATATTTTGATAGAAGATAAGAAAAAAATGAGACTTACGGGTTTTGCAATGAGTGATTTAAGAAAAATTAATTCTCCGTTAGAGGGCAAACTTTATGATGGTTGTTCGGCATTAGAACAGTACATAGAGATATATGATATGGATGAGAGTACTGATGTTTATGGCTTAACTGCTTCTTTGTTTTTAGCTATTACGGGTGAATACCCACAAACAGCTACAAAAAGAAAAAAAGATGACAGACTTTTTATGCCCAAAGATATTGTCAGGTCCATTCCTAACAGCGTAGTTTCAGGTATTGCCAGCGGTCTTCGGGTTTATCCCAACAACAGGACATTGTCGTTTGATAGACTAAAACTTGAAATTTCAAATTCTGAAATTGCACAATTTACACTCGAAGAGAATAAAAAAAGTGACGCCCCAAAAGAAATAAGGGGAAATGATAATTTGATATTAGGCATAAAATCTTGCGCAATTGCCGCGTCTGTTTTGGCAGGATGCTTTTTATTTTACCGATTGGTTTTAAAAAACAATAATCAGGGTTTATCATTAAAAGATAATTCTAATCAAAATTTAATTTCACAAGAAGATTTTGGGGAAACTAATGCTGTGTCTAGAAAGATTACTGTTCCTGACTTAAGAGAAAAAAATTTTGAAGAAATGAAAAATTTAAGTAAGGGCAGTGAAGATTACAAAATTTTACTTCTTTCTGAAGAGTTCAGTGATGATATAAAAGAAGGCAGTATTATATCTCAAACTCCTGGGGCTGGAGAAGAAGCTGACGCTGGGGCAATTATAGCTGTAAACATAAGTAAGGGAAGTAAAATGAGAAAACTCCCGCCAGTGAAAGAAAAAACTATTTCTGAGGCATCTATAGCGGTTGCCTCAGCAGGGCTCAAACCCGTAGAGTCTTGGAGCGATAGTAGCAATATTCCCGAAGGATATGTAATAGACTACGCAGATTACAAAGAAGGAGATTTTGTTGAATATAGTTCAGAAATAGTTTTAGTTAGAAGTTCCGGAAAATAGTATTCGCCATTTTTGGAAGTATTACATCCTGAATTTATAAAAAATGATATACTTAAAACTTTATTTACTTTATTGTTTAACATTTAATAAAAATATTAAATTTTTCTTATGTGTTAGATGATATTTGTGTCCCATCGTGGCCAATTGTATAATTGTCTGTAAAAATAAGTTCTGAGATAGGGACAATTGTATACCCCTCTTCTTTTATGGTTTTTAAAATCATTGGCAGAGCTGTAGGCGTGTTTTTTGCACCGTTGTGCATTAAAATTATGGAACCTGGTTTTATTTTGGTTTTGATTCTATTTTGCATTTCATCCGGTGTCGGGTCTTTCCAGTCTAAGCTGTCAACATCCCATTGTATGCAGTGCATTTTTAGATTATTTGTCACTTCAACTACTTTGTTGTTATAATCTCCGTATGGGGGACGAAATAGGGTTGGGCGTTTACCTATTATCTTTTCTATTTTATTATTGCAGTCTTCAATTTGAGAGGTCATTTTTTCATCTGTAAGCTGTGGCAAATGTGGATGAGTATCTGAATGGTTACCTACATCATGTCCGGCATCTGAGATTGCTTTTACCGATTCAGGATATTTGTCTACCCACATACCAACCAGGAAAAAAGTTGATTTCACGTCATTATCTTTTAAAATGTCTAAAAGGGTTTGAGTTTGTTCATTACCCCATGCAGCATCAAACGAAATGCTTAAAATTTTTTCTTTTTTGTCGACTCTATATATCGGAAGTTTTTTATTTTTATTTCCGCTTGCTAAAACTCCTAAGCTGTTTAAAGAAAATAAAGCGGACAAAAAACCTGCACAAATACATCCTGCCATGATAACTAACCTTTTTTTAGTAAGTATAAAAAGTTTCATTAATTTTCCTCCTTGAATATATGCATATGCTATAAGCTTAAAAAATATGAATTTGGATTAAATCGCTTTATTTCCTTTTAAAATATATTTTATTGTTTAGTGTTAAATTAATTCTTAATATTTTTAAATGTTTTTAAATATTTTTATTTCAATTATTAATTTTAAAAGAAATGAAATTTTAGTTGACACCACTAAAATAAAATGATATTATAATTAAAGGTTAGTTGTAGGAGGGGTGTCCGAGTGGTTTAAGGAGCTGGTCTTGAAAACCAGTGATCCCGCAAGGGACCAAGGGTTCGAA
>CATOLC010000110.1 GCA_951800855.1 uncultured Ruminococcus sp. | reverse complement strand
GACCCAGAAAGAGATAAGTCTAAAATTTGCGTAGTAGAAGAGCCAAAGGATGTCAGAGCTTTTGAACGGTCAAAAGAATACAATTCGCTGTATCATGTCATTCATGGAGTAATTTCACCACTAAATGGCATAGGACCAGATAACCTGCATATAAAAGAGTTGGTTTCAAGGCTTTCATCTGGCGAAACTAATGAAGTAATAATGGCGACAAACCCAACAGTAGAAGGAGAAGCTACTTCTTTATATATATCAAAATTATTAAAACCCATGGGTATAAAAGTTAGTAGAATTGCATATGGTATACCTTTTGGGGCAGTATTAGAATACACAGACGAGCAAACCTTGGGACGTGCGATAAATGACCGAATAGAAATGTAATAAAACATAAAGGTGCAGCCTATAGTTAAGGGGGAAATTAAAATGGAACAAAATATAAGTGTTGAATCTAATAACTTAGAACACCAAAAAGAGCAAATTATAGAATTATTGCAGAATAAAGATTTTTTAAGTAAAATTTCAGATGTTGAAGATATACAGGAATTTATTAAATATTTTAGCGATAACGGTATAAAAATGTCTGAGGAGGAAGCCAAAAAAATCTTTGATGAAAAGAAAAAAGCAATAAAAACAATAAATAATTTATCAGACAGTGAACTTTCCGACATATACGGTGGTGGAGATACTATTATAATTAACAATAACAATACTGTAAGCAGTAGTAACTGTGTATCCGGAAATCCAGGAAAAAATAGAAATTCTTCTAAACCCATGACAGCTATGGGCGGCACGATTGTTGGAGGTATTGTAACAATAATTGGGGTAGCTCTAGCAGGTTTTTCTGCGTATAAATGGAAAAAGAATGGTCCCGGATCTGAACTTTAAAAATTATTTTCATTTTTCTTTTAATAATCTTAAGCAGCTATATGGAATACACAGACGAGCAAACCCTGGGATGTGCGATAAATGACCGAATAGAAATGCAATAAAAATATCAGAGGTACACATCTTTAATATGTACCTCATAATTTTAATTATTTGTTGTCCTATTAAAATCAAAGCAACTCAGCTCGTTAGTCGCTCTGCCAGGCGTGAAGTTTAGAGGTTCTCCTATTTTCCATGGATTGATATTTACTTGAATTTAATTTATACTGATTACATCATAAATTATTTTATAGTGGAGGTATTTGTTATGACAAAAAGTAAAGTTTTACAAATGAAAAAATACATAAATATAGCGACTCGTCCTTTCAGAGCGATTTACGCTACAGTAGCTGCTGCAGTCTGGGAAATACTTTCCTTTGGGGTAATAACCCCATATATAATCTTTTTGTGGAATCAAGCATACGAATTCCTGGAAATAGATGAAAAATAATTTAATCCCAGTATATTTTAAAGAGGAAATATGAATAAGAGCAATAATTTTAATCAAATATTTAATATAATGAAAGAAGCTTTTCCTGTTAGCGAAATAAGAGATTATAAAAGTCAGGAAGCAGTTTTTGAAAAATATAATTATAATATCATTACTTCTAAAGGCACTGATGGAAAAATTCGTGGATTTTTAAGTTTTTGGAAGTTAGAATCATTTAATTTTATAGAGCATATTGCCGTGAAAGAAGAATTTCGTGGAAATGGGATAGGAGCAAACTTAATAAATACTTACTTACTTCAAAATCCGTTACTTACTATTCTGGAAGTTGAAGTTCCAAATGATGAAATAAAGAGACGGAGAATAAATTTCTATAAAAGAGCGCAATTTTATCTTAATCTTTATTTTTATAGCCAGCCTTCTTTTGTAAAAGGTATCCAAGATATCCCGATGTATATTATGAGTTATCCCAGTCCAATAAATTTTAATGAGTTTATTTTTTTAAGAGAGAAAATTTATAAAAATATTTATCTTGTTTAGAGTTAGATTTATTCCTTTTTCTCAAGCCATAAAAATTTAGACCCCAGGCAGCAGCCTAGGGATTTAAAATAGTAGAAGATATTTTTACATTTTTTAATTGTTCATTTAAACTTTGTATTCTAGGTTACTTATAATATTTGCAATGTTTAATACTGTGAGTTTTTGCTGGTCTGATATTTTGCCGTCAATTTCAACCCAGCCTACAACTCTGAGCGAGTGCTGTGCGGTATAAAGTTCTTGTAAAACCTGAATTTCTACGTCTTTTGTTAATTTTACGGATAAGCCTGTCATATCGCCGTAAATTATAGCTTTTTTACCTGCTCCGATTTCTGGCATATTGTCGCTTGTATAAACTGGTTTACCGAATAATGAGTAACCCCACGCAGAGGTTAAATCTCTATTTAATAAATAATTTCCGTCTCCATCTTTTAGCTTTCTGATTGCTTTTCTGGTGCTTCTGTTCATAATAAATACTGCATTTTTCTTGTAGTTATCAATTACGCTTTCTTGTAAATCTATTAAATCATCTGCGGTGATTTTCCCGCTTGATGATGTTTCAACAATATTTGTCGCACCTGTTAAGATTCCTTGACACGCGTTTGTCCCCGTACCGTTTAAAAGTTCTTTTTCTATAAACTCGGCTATTGCTCCGCTCTTTTTATTAATTACAAAATTGGTTAAATCAAAATCGCTTTTGTTTATCAGTGCTTTCGATATTTTTGTAAGTGCACCCGCAAGATGACTCTATAAATTTATACTCGTAAACTTGCCCGCTGTGCTGGTTAGGACTGTAAATTCGGTAGCATATGCGCAAGTTATATCTTCGCCCGCATTTTCACCATAATAGGGAATTGCTAAATCGCCTTTAATGTTGTAAATTTCCGATAAACTGTAAATCGGGGAAATTTATTTAACTTTTTCTATAATTTTATTAGCTATATTCACCACAGTTTAAAAGCGGTATGTAAAGCGGCGTCAAGGGAAGTAGAAAAAGGTAAAATGTTACGTAAACATCGCTTAAGGTTGGCCCAAAACTTTTCGATAGGATTAAGTTCGGGAGAATAAGGAGACAAAAAGAAAAGTTTACAATATGCAGCTTGAGCGGCAGGGGATATAGCCGCTTTTTGAAATGGAAGGAGGCATTATCCATTACAATTACAGTCCCAGTTTTGCGTGACGGTAGAAGCTGATTAGAAAACCAAAATTCAAAAAGATTACTGTTCATTGCTCCACTGTATTGCACCGGTGCAAAAATCTTGTTCGATATTTTAGCAGCAACAGTACCAAGACGTTTATACTCCTGCCACTGATTACCCCAAGACTCGCTGACCTCGAGGTGCATAACCATATTCACGGGAGTACCAAATAACGATGATTTATACAAAATCAGAGAGGGAAAAAGAAGATTTACGAGAAGGATGAAGAAATTTGGCCAAAGCAAAATCGTTAAAGGAAGAAACAAAAATTTAAAAAACAGATTTGG
>CATOLC010000109.1 GCA_951800855.1 uncultured Ruminococcus sp. | reverse complement strand
GTTTAAGGTCTTTTTGTTTTTTGGTCATATCCAGTACTGCGTGTTCATACTTTTTCAGGAGTCCATCGAGAGTAGTTAGGTGCTTATCTAAAGCTCCTAACCGACCCACCGCATCCTTCGCTCCTTTGCAAACAGCACAACAGGCATTAACAGGAGAGGCAAGAACACCACCGGCCAAAGCAATGCTACCTATAGCACCGCCGACAGTTTTACCCACCGCACCACCAACGCAACCACAGCACGCCCCAAATGTAGCGGCGCAACAGACAACAGAGCCAGCCGCACAACCGGCAGCCCTAACAAGAGGCGCTACGGCCGCCTCTCTTATTCTATTAATATATACCTGAGACTCAGAATTGGCCGAAAATACATCATCCAGAGCTTGATCAAGCTCGCCCAAGCTACGAAAAACTTTTTCAACGTATTCGTTATGTTCTTCAACTAGGCTATTAATTTCCTCATCTGTCTCGTTCGGGTCTACTGTTTTGACTAAAAAAAATTCTTTAGACTTGTTGTCGGCATTGGGGTTGCTCTGCACGACCGGAGTCCTCCTATCAGAAAGATTTTCTGCTTTACTCTTATGAATTGTGTCCCGGACTTTTTTATCTAAGGAAGAATAAATATCCCTTTTAAAATTATCTCTTTCGGTAGTAATTTCTGTTTCTATGCTGTCAAATATGTTGCAAACATCGGCAATTTCCTGACGATTTTTGTCCAATTGGTCTATATAGCCCTTTATCCTGCCAAATTTACATTTTTTATATGCCATCCGACCTTCGTTTGCTGCCTCATGAAATTTCTTGTCACGATTTTTCCCCCCCAGTTCACAACACTCGACTAACACACCTTTTTTCCCGATAGTTTCTTTCAACACATTTGTGTCTATAATATCTTTATTTATTTTTGCATCAAGTTCCTTAACTTTGGCTGTAATTTTCTTAATTCTGTTTTTATCTATTAGACCTGGCATAATAATTACCTCCCTTAATTTAATTAATTTTTATAAATCTTAACTTACGATTCCTTAAGTTGGTTAACTTTACTTGGAATTTCTCTGATTTTGCTTGTATCTATTGAATTTGCTATAATAATCCCCCCTCTTGTTTATAAATATTACTTAAATCTAAGATCAATTTTTGGCTTTATGCGCTAAAAATTTAAGTAGTATATTCATAATGCACAAATAAAACTTGAATGTCAATAGGTTTTTGTTAAATTATTGAAATAAGGGTATGCATAAAAGAGAAAAACTAACAGTCAATTCAAGGCTGACTGTTAATAGTTTTCTAAATTCATATATTGGGGGTTAAAATTGGTAAGCTTTTCTTCTATTTTTAACTTTCTTGACCATGTATTTGCTTATTTCTAGAGCTCTTGCTATATCTATTATTTCGCTTAAATTAATTCTCTTAAAAATAAAGATAAAATTCGGTAACAAAGAAAATTACAAATTTTTCTATTTATTTTTTCTATCTATTAAAGTCAAATCTTTTTGGAGCTTGGGGCACTCCTTCGTTGAAAGAAGTAAAGCTAAATGAAAATTAGATAAAAAAAACTAAATCGGCACTTTCTCTGTACCGCTTTAGCTTTCATAAGTATTTCTAATGTTTTTTAAAATCTATAAATCGCTGTTTAAATCAATTTCACCATCAGATGCAATACAAAGTAGGTCTCTGTACTGCACTTCTAAGGCTCTTTTAGCGCAGTTTATTGCGTCCTCTGCGCCTGGAATAATTTTATCAAGATTTTCTAATAATTTTCTAATAGACGGAAATTTTTGACATAATTTAAATGCTGATTCTTCAGTAACAGCAGGTAAATTATATAAACTAATCACTGTTTTTATACAACTATCAGGAAAATCATTCAATTTAAGTGTTCTTGCTATATCGTTAGGGTCATGATTAGGCAAATTAAGCAAATTTCTTAATATTATTATATTCTCTATAGAATTAATAGCTTGGGTTTGAGGAATTTTATATTCATCTGAGTCGTAAGGAGTGTAACCGTACAATTCAATTAGTGTATTTATCTTTTCGTAATACTGCTGTGTTTGTTCCAAATTAAGACCTGGCAATGGTTTTTCAGCATTAGCATTGGTATTAAAAAATAATGGTAACAATACAACTGCCGCCATATAAATACAGAATTTCAATTTAACTAACGATTTCAAGTATTCCATCTCCTTTTTATTTCAGAATAAATTATATAATAAAAGTTACATATTTGGCAAAAAGTAAAAAATTATGGGAGTTCTATAAAAAGAATGTGCTATTGAAAGAATAGACAGAAATGCTGAGATTGTTTTAGCGTAAACTACCAACTCAATAAAATTTATTTTAAATATTTGCCCTCTTATATCTACGCACACGGCACTCCCGAAATATCCACATCCATACTATCTTGCTCTTAGTCGCTTCAGTCAGAAATATCCGCATCATTTACCCATAACTGCTTCGGGACCCATGAACAATCCTCATCCATTGTTTTCATAATCTCTGTAAATTCATCTATTTTTTCGTCATATTTTTTCTTTATAACTGCAGCAGGCATTGAAAAAAATTTCTCAAAATCTTCCCAACGTAATCCCCATATAACTTTACGATACAATAAATTAATATCTTCCCTGGACCACTCTTTTTCTAAAGCTGGCTTTAAATCTTCATTATATCTCCTTTCACACTCACTTGGAGTGCGTTTACCGTTAAACAGCTTATAAGATATAAAAAGCCAGTGACCTCCTGAAATAGAAACCCCATCTAATAATATGCTGTCATCACGCAAATTCCATGGTTTTCCACCATTATCACGCAAGTCCCATGGTTTTCCACCATTTACTGACCCACTGCTAAAAACTGAAATCGAACACACGAAAATCCCTAAAAATTTTGCTAACTTTCTTTTCATAAAAATAATTTGCAGCTCCTTCTACCTTTAAATTAATTTATATTTTTAAGTCCCTTTAATATATTAACATTATAGAAGTTAATTTTCAATATACATTTAAACATCGGAGTGACCAGCGGAAGAGCCGTCGGAATACTTATAAAAATAAACAAATCGACGGTATACAATTGGATAAAAGAATCAAACAATGGGATAGAAAAGTCGAAGCCGGATATAGAAAGATAATCGCCTAAAGAGATAATAGAAATGGATGAACTTTACAGCTACATAAAGCATAAAAAAACAGAACATATCTGATAACCCTTGTGACAAGAAGACCCAGATAAATTGTGGGTTTTGATATTGCATTTGATAGAAGCGGAAATAGGATACAAACTATAGTGGACAATGCGCTTAAAGCCAAATTTTATTTTTCAGACGCAAATCCAAGCTATCAAAATGTATCCTATTGGGGTAGGGATTCCTATTTTAAGAACAAGAGCTATAC
>CATOLC010000108.1 GCA_951800855.1 uncultured Ruminococcus sp. | reverse complement strand
AGTGTTTACACTTTTATATTTGGCTCCCTGCTTTTGTTTTCCCTGCTTGTATTTGCTTGTCTTCTCTTTTTCAATTTTTACATCTCATTCTTTTATTTTATCATATATCTTCTCTTGTGGCACTCCCATTTTAATCTGATTATTTTATATCAAAATGGAACAAAAATAAAAATCAATTTACCATTTAAAAATAATTTAAAAAGAGATTTAGCTTTTATTGTTCTACGGAAATTATTAACACAATTATGAGTTTTTTTAAAGTTATGACTCGCATTTTATTAAAGATTAGAAAACTAAAAAGTTTCATCCTCCGGGTATTAGGAACAGCTTTTAGGAGCTAATCAATTACTTCTGAGGGGGCAAAATCTATCAATCCCGAAATGATATTTGAGGAAACCACTTTTACTTTTATTTTGTCTCCTACAGCAAGACGTTTATTTTTATTTCTGTCAAAATGGCTAAAAAATCCGTCAAACTCAAAGCTATATTCATTATAATAAGAGACATCCATAAACCCCGACACGCCGTTTTCAAGTTCTATGAATACTCCTCTGGAGTTCACACCGCTGATAATTCCAGGAAAAATTTCATTCAAATGCTGGGACATGTACTCCGCCATGTAGTATTTCTCTGCCTCTCTCTCTACTTTCATTGCTCTAATTTCGCACAAAGATGCCCTTTTTGCACAATTTTCAGCACTTTTGTTGTCTTTTTTTGAGAAAGTTTGCACGCTATCTTGTGATTTTTTAGACAATTCTCCTAAAATTCTGTGTATATATACATCTGGGTATCTCCTTATAGGAGAAGTAAAATGGCAGTAATCATCTAAAGAAAGCCCAAAATGCCCAAGTGGCTTTGAATCATATCTAGCTTTAGCTAAAGTCTGGAGAATTTGTCTTGCTATTATTCTTTCTGATTTACTTTCCTTTGCTTGATGCATTAGTTCAGACAAATCTGAAGATTTTACTCCTTCACGAATTTTATTAGCTTTTAATCCCAAAAGATTTGCTGATTTGGCTAAATCAGTAATTTTTTTTGGCTCAGGAGGCTCATGCACTCTGAATACGAAAGGCAAACCTAGGTTTTTAGCATGAACTGCAGCCGCTGTATTAGCTACTATCATGAAATTTTCTATTATTTTTTCAGATTCTCCTTGTTTCCTTATTTTTACCTCAATACATTTCCCATTTTCGTCCAATACAAACTTATTCTCTATGCTTAATATATCTATTATACCTCTGTTTTTAGCATTTTTGCTCAAAATATCAGATAGTTCTTTTGCATTAAAAATGCACTGCTTTATTTCTTCATATTTTTTTTGTATATATTCATTCGCATTTCCTTTTAATATCTCATTTATCTCTGCATATACTCCTCTTACCTTAGACCTAATCACACTTTTTACAAATTTAAAATCAACTATTTCCCCATTTTTATCCATAATAATTATACAAGAAAAGGTAAGTTTATCTTCTTTTGCGTTAAGAGAACATATACCGTTGGAAATACTTTCTGGGAACATAGGAATTACCCTATCAGCAAAATAAATAGAGGTTCCGCGGTTAAAAGCTTCTCTGTCAAGAGGTGTATTGAGTTTTATATAATGCGAGACATCGGCAATATGTACACCTAGCTCCCACCCGTTTTGCAGTTTTTTTATTGAGACAGCATCATCCAGATCTTTTGAATCTTCACCATCTATTGTAAAAATTAATTCATCTCTTAGATCTAGTCTTGAGTCAATTTCGTCTTTATTTATTGGCAGTAATGCTGTTTTTTGGGCTTGTTCTAAAGCTTCAGCTGAAAATGTGTGTGGAACTTCATTTACATCTATAACTGCATCAGCACAGACTTTAGCACTGTCAGCTTTTCCGAATATCTTTATTATTTTTGCACCAAGTTCTCCGCTTTTAGATTTATTAGACAAAATTATCTTAACTTTATCTCCGGATTTCGCACCTATAGAATATCCCTTTAGGATAGGAACATTATATCTTATGGCGGCGTCACAAGAAACCTCCAGCCCTTTAATTCCACATACGATGTTTCCTAAAAATGTGTGGTTCCCTGTTTCTAGAATCTTTTCTACGCTTCCCTTAATGCCTTTTTCGCTCTTTTTTATGTTCCCAAGGATAACTTGATCCCCTAGTAAAGCTGACTTTAAATCATTTTTGCTTATAAATATTTCATATTTGCCATCTGAAGATTTTGCAAAAGAAAAACTTTTAGATTGCGAAGTAATCTTTGCTAAAATTTTCCCAGAATCTTCCAAAAGTTTAAACTTTCCTCTTTTATTTTGGACGATTTCCCCTTTGTTTTTTAGCCTTAGAAGTTCTTTTTCAATCTCATTTTTACTAAATTGAGATTTTAGTTTATTGAATATATCTTTTTTTGTTAAAAATGCATTGCTTTCTTTTAATGCATTCCAAATAAAATTTTTTACTTGGTTCTCCATTACTCCTCCTGATAATATAAATTACAGAAAAAAATCCACGCATTTATAAACGTGGATATTATTTCTAAACAATTTTAAAGTTAGGATACTCCAAAAAGTTTAAAAAATAAAATAGCATTTACTCCAATGACAAGTAGAAAAAACATTATAGCGATAAATCGAGTCCATCTTGTGAGAAAAGAATCTATCGACCGAGATTTGTTTTTAGCTAAAAATGTATCGCCAGCTCCTCCAGTTAGCGCACCCATGTTCTGTTGCTGACCTTCCTGAAACAAAACAATTGCAACTATTAAAATAGAAAAAATTATAATCGCTACTCCACAAATAATTTCTGCACTACTCATACTATTAACCTCCTGAATAAATTTAAATTCTTATTATAAAATTATTTAACCTTGAATTTGAAATTCTTTGGCACTATTTAACCAAGCAATACCCGTTTCTAATGCATTGTATAAGCCTAATTTTTCACTCATTTTTATTATTTTTTTATTTTTATCCTTGGGCATCGCTGAATCCACTAAAAGAACTAAAACTTTTTCAGCAACTTTCATTTTTTTTATATCAGATGTGCTTTTAATTTGCATTTCTACTATAAATCTATCATTTGTATTTCCGTAATAAATAGTATTTCCGCAACGTATTAATGGTTTGCCTCTAAAACTTAAAAGTTTTTTTTCAGTTTTTTCAGTGCTCATAAAAACCTCACAATAAATAGTTTATTTTTATACAATCTTAACTGATTTACAAAATCAACTCAGACCTACTTTTTAAGTATACTATTTTATTACACAAAAAGCAAGATATTAATTTAGGGGGGAGTGCCAAATAACGATGATTTATACAAAATCAGAGAGGGAAAAAGAAGAGTTGCAAGCAGGATGAAGAAATTTGGCCAAAGCAAAATCGTTAAAGGAAGAAACAAAAATTTAAAAAACAGATTT
>CATOLC010000107.1 GCA_951800855.1 uncultured Ruminococcus sp. | reverse complement strand
GGCTCGTAAACCTACTTTTATTTCTATAAAATCAGAAAAAATCGGCGATAAATCTAAAGAAAAAAGTGATGCTTCTTGAAGTTTGTATAGTTATTTTTATTAAGGAAATTAGAAAGGAGGTAAATTATTGGGAGAAGGTCAAATTTTACCGGTGATACCAGTTTTGGAATTTGTGGCGTTTCCCGGCATGAGTGTTGATTTTCATGTTTCACGAAAAAAATCAATTTTGGCGGTTGAGGAAGCTATGAAGTCTCACCAGAAAGTTTTTTTTGTAACTCAAAAGAATTTATTGGAAGAAAATCCAACACAAGAAGAACTGTATAAAATAGGAGTAATTGCTGAAATAGGCCATATTATTCATCAACAACACGGTTTATCCATTCAGGTTTTAGCAAAAGGAATAAGCCGAGGGCAGATTTGTGAATATTTTGATGAAGGTCCTTTTATTAGTGCTTTTGTGGAGGAATGCGAAGAAAAAGCTTTTGAGGAAGAATTAGAAGCGGAGGCTTTGAGAAGAAAAGCTTTTGAGGTATTTGAGATGTATCTTAAATTCTCAAAAAAGATTCCTGATGATATACTTATACGGGCTGATACTCTTCATGAAATTGGAAAAATTGCTGACTATATAGCTTCGAATACTGTGCTGAGTATTAAAAAGAAGCAAGAGCTGCTTGAAGAGCTAGATTCTAAGAATAGGCTATTATCCATCTTAAATATATTATTATCGGAAATAGAAATTTTAGGAATAGAAGAAAAAATAGCTTTTAAACTAAAGGACAGTATTGACAAAAGTCAGCGTGATTATGTTTTAAGAGAGCAAATAAAAATTATATCTCAAGAGCTAGGCGAAGATGACAGCCCTTTATATGAGTCCATGAAGTATAAAGCTCAGCTAAAAAAGCTTAATCTAGACAAGAAAGTTTTAGAAAAACTAATAAAAGAATGTGACAGGTTTTCTAAGATGCCAGCAGGCTTAGCTGAAGCAAATATTAATAGGAACTATATAGAAACTTGTATTGATTTGCCCTGGAATAAAAGGACAAAAGACAAAATAGATTTGGAGAAAGCAAAAAAAGTTTTGGACAAAAATCATTTTGGCCTTAAGGAAGTTAAAGATAAAATAATGGAGATTTTAGCAGTTCGAAAATTATCTAAGACAGTAAAAGGTCAAATAATTTGCTTGGTAGGTCCTCCTGGTGTAGGAAAAACTTCTATAGCTAAATCTATTGCAGAGACCATGGGCAGAAAATACCAAAGGATATCTTTAGGAGGAGTGAAAGATGAGGCAGAGATTCGGGGACACAGAAGGACATATGTAGGTGCGATGCCAGGAAGAATAATTTCTGCAATTAAACAAAGCGGAACAAAAAATCCATTAATTTTATTGGATGAAATAGATAAAGTATCGAAAGGCTATAATGGAGACCCATCCTCAGCTCTTTTAGAAGCGCTTGACCCAGAGCAAAACAGTACTTTTTTTGATCATTATATAGATTTACCTTTTGATTTAAGCGAAGTTTTATTTATAACGACTGCAAATGATCAGTCTAAAATTCCAGCACCGCTAGTTGATAGAATGGAGACTATAAAATTATACAGCTATACACATCAAGAAAAATTTCACATAGCAAAAGCTCATCTCATTCAGAAGCTTTTTATTAAAAATGGTTTAAAAACAGACCAATTTTCTATAGAGGATGATGCTTTACACTTTTTAATTGACAAATATGTAAAAGAAGCGGGAGTTAGGGAGCTGGAGAGGTTACTTTCTTCACTTATGAAAAAAGTTGCGCTTGAGATTGTTTCAAAGGCGACAAATTCCGTTAATATAACTATTGATTTAGTAAAAAAGATGCTTGGTCCGGACAAATATAAAGGTAATAATAAATACAAAATGAGTGAAATAGGTGTTGCCAATGGTTTGGCATGGACTTCTGTCGGAGGAGAAATTATGCCAATAGAGGTTACACTTATGGAAGGGAAAGGAAAACTACAAATAACGGGTTCTTTAGGAGATGTAATGAAAGAATCAGCTCAGATTGCAGTGAGCTATATTAGAAGCAACGCTAGAAAATTTGGTATAAAACATGACTTTTATGAAAAAATGGATATACATATTCATGCCCCTGAGGGTGCAGTTCCTAAAGATGGACCTTCTGCAGGAGTGACTATTACCACAGCTTTAGTTTCAGCTCTCAGCGGAGTTCCAGTGAAACAGAATTTAGCTATGACAGGAGAAATTACGTTAAAAGGAAAAGTTTTAGCTATAGGAGGTCTTAAGGAAAAAACTATGGCTGCCTATCGTGAAGGGTTGAAGTCTGTGATAATTCCTTCTGAAAATGAGAGTGATTTACAAAATATAGACGATGAAGTTAAAAAAGCCCTTAAATTTATTATGGTGGATGATTTAACCTTAGTTTTAAAACATTCGCTTGATTTTAAGCTTAATCAAAAACAAAAAGAGGGCATTTGGGATATTAAGGAAATTGATAATACCGAAGTGTTTACTCATGTAAGCTGTTAATTTCGAAAGGACTGAATATGTGCTAAATTTCCAAGAAGCAAGGTTTGAATTTTGTGTAGGTGAGCCTAAACAGTTCCCTACTTCAGACTGCTTTGAGATAGTATTCTCAGGGCGGTCGAATGTTGGTAAATCTTCTTTTATAAATAAAATTCTCAACCGAAAATCCTTGGCAAGAGTTAGTAGCAAGCCGGGAAAAACTATAACTATAAATTTTTATAGATTAGGCCATATAAGGTTAGTTGATATGCCGGGTTACGGTTATGCTAAGGTCCCTTTTTCAGAGAAAGTCCGCTGGTCCGGGCTTGTGGAAAATTACTTTAATTCTGATAGAAAAATTGCATTAGTTTTACAAATTATAGATTTTAGACATCCTATGTCAAAACAAGATATTGATATGATAAATTATTTAAATATTAGAAAAATTCCTTTTGTAGTTATTGCTACAAAAGCGGACAAGCTTAATAAATCTGAGAGAGCACTAAGAGAAGTAGCATTAAAAGAAGAATTAGTAAAATTTGGGAATATTGAAGTTGTGATTTTTTCTTCTTCAACAGGAGAAGGAACAGATAAAGTAAGAAAAATAATTGATGAAATATAATCGTTATTAAAAGGAAGAGGGTGTTTAAATGTTTGGAATGGAGGGATTGGATGTAAATAATGAGGGACATCTTATAATCGGGGGATGTGATGCGAGCAAGCTGGCCCAAATATACGGTACACCACTTTATGTAATGAATGAGGAAGTTATAAGGTCACGTTGTCGGTTTTATATAAGTAAAATGAGGGAGCTTTATGGAGAAAACTTTAATGTAATATATGCAAGCAAAGCGTTTCTTTGTAAAGAGATTTGTAAGATAATGGATAGCGAAGGTATGTGTATAGAT
>CATOLC010000106.1 GCA_951800855.1 uncultured Ruminococcus sp. | reverse complement strand
GAATGTATCCTTATGCAGCAAAAATCCAAAAACAAGAAGACATTTGTATCAAAAAAATCAGTTTTGCAAGGAAAATCAATCTTTTGGAAGGATCAGAAAAAGTTCCTTCGGTAGAGCTTCTGTGAACAAAAGACAAATCATTTCAATTAAATTCAAAAATTGAAAGCCGATACAGGAAAATCAGGACTTTTATGCTATCAGAAAAAGAACTTTCAGATAAACTTCTGTAAGCAAAAAACAAAAAAATTTAAAACATGTGTAAAAAAAGCAAAAAATAGAGCTATGTAGAAAAATCAATCTTTTAGGAGATCAGAAAAGGTTCCTTCGGTTAAGTTTCTGTTCGTAAAAGGCCAAGTATCAAAGCAAAATTGAAAGCAGATAACCCAAAATCAGGAAATCATATCTGCAGATATAGGAAAATTCATTCTTTTTAACTTCAAAAGCAGTAATCAAATATTTTGGTTTTCCAGACTAAAATATAGGGAAAATTTATCTTTTATGACTCAAAAGCCAATAACAAATAGTTATAAAACACGGTAAAAAGTGATAAGTATATAACTATCAGTAATCAGTCCCAGGTAACGCAGCTATAGGTTATGTATCTAATAAAAATTAGACTGGAAGAAAAAACTTGGAGCTTATAACTTAATATCTCCTATATCAAAATTTACCTATAACCTGTGGTTATAGCTCAATGAGAGATATTTCTTTATTAGGAAGAATTGCCAAATTCTTCCCAGCCTAATGAGAGGGGATCTGCAGACCGAGAACCTAAAAACCTATGACAGATGATAGATATTTCATAAAATCCTGGGCTGGATGCAAAATTTACAGGACTTCTGTGTAGAGGCCCTGAACGGCTGGAACTGAATGTATCAGCTCTTTTATTAACAAAAACAGACAAATTGGTTATATGTCCTAATGATTATGGAAATGCTCTTTTACTCAACAAAAGTTTTCAAATACATGGTTTACATTTATTTTTTCTTTGTTTTTTATTACAAAGCCTTTTGTGATTCATCAATTTAGCTGTAAAGGCCTTTTGATGATCCCTAAAAGGATAGAAAGATCTTACATTTTTGAAAAAATTTCTAAATTTGTATCCTAGAAATTAATTGCAACAGCTTTTTGAAAGCAAAAAATTAATCTGGAAGAGTTATTTTTGATACTCGAAAAAGAGTGAAAGATCCAAAATTCGCAGAATTTTTAAATTTTTTTGATTTTCTTTACAATGCTCTTTTATCTGGCAACAACTAAACCGAAGGAATCTTATGTTGATTGTCAAAAAGATTTCCAAAGACCTTGTAAGGATTTGATAAATTTTCTACATGACTTTTAACGAACAAAATTTTCAACTGCAAGAGCTTTTTTTGACACTGGAAAAAGATTGAAGGATCCTAAATCAACAATTTTTTTGAAAATTTTTTACTTTTTTTGGATGGACAGCAATGCTCTTTTATCCGACAACATATAAACCATAGGTTCTTTTGTTGATCGGCTAAAAGTGAAAAAATAACTATAAAAACCAGATAAGATTTCTAACCTATAGCCTATATATATTAAAAGTCCATCAAATGTTTGAAACTGTTTTTTTAATAAAAATGAGATTTACCTTTCAAAAAACCTTGATTTTACGCTATTTTTTAGGATTTTATAGTGTTTGCATCTTTTTTTTTGCACTGCCGATAGGTGTTGTCTGGAGCTGCTTCTTTCTGTATTTTGCATCCTGGACTTTAATTTTTTGGATTTTCAATTAGAGATATTTCCATTTTTTGACTAAAACGACATAAAAAAAGCACCTTTTCTTAAAAAAAGGTACAACAAATAAGACCAATGAAAATAGCTCATTCGCCAGGATATATACTCTTTTGGTTTTTAAAAGCAAAGTGAAGGTATAAGCATTGCTTCTTCCATAGAAATTTCTCCAAATTCCATTTCATCATCAAATGAGAAGGATGGAACAAGTGGAGCATCTTCGACAAGGATATTTGCTTTTATTGTATTGTCTTTTGAATTGGTTGTTTTATCAAGTGAGACTTTGGCTGTATTACCATAGTAAGCATCTCTTTTTGCCTTTCTAATAGCTTCTTTATGAAGCATATAGCCAGTTTCAATCACATATTTATTTATATCTTCTTGGGTACGGAGGCTTACCGTCTTTCCTTTTTTGATATTGTAAGCTGTTTTATTACTGCCTGTTACACCACTTAAATCATAAATATCTTCTTCGTATGCTTGCATTGTATCTTTTGCAAAATTCTTTTTGAAGGTAAAAATTGAATTAAGTCCATAGCTGTTTACTCTGGCAGCTCCTTTTTTTGCTCTTTTTTTAAGAATGAGCTTATTATCAAATAGGAATTTGAAATAATCAAATAATGTTCTTACGGCTTTTCCTACCATTTTGGATAAAGTGTTAAGTTTTTCAGTGATTTTGTTTCCAAGATCCATGAAGTGAGAAATAACAAGATGAAAAGCAAATGCTTCTTTGCTTTTTCTCATAATAGCCATATTTTTTTCTAAAACATTTTTATGTGTATCAATGGCAAACCAGGTATAAGGCTTATAGCTTTCTTCAATTATAAACTCTTCTGGGAAATAACCGCATACTTTGAGATTATTTAATGATCTGATAAGAACATATTTACTGTTTAAGAAATAGCAGCGTTCTCCATCAACACAACCTTCTTTGATGAAATCAAATTTAATCAAAGTTTCAAGGGCTGTCTCAATACTTTTGATATTGATTCTATATCCAGGAACATAATCTTTTTTATTATGGCTGGTATTCATAACTGATAAAATACCGTCTGGCTCAATAAAGGTAGTTCCATATACATTTGCTTTATTAATGAGTACATAATACACATCAATAGCAAATGGATTTTCTTTAAATAATTTGCACCAGATTTTAGATACTTCTGGAGTATTATTTATTCTGACAAAAGAGCCTGATTGAGATTTTGCCTTTTGAGCTTTAAACTTTTGGTTTCTTTCTCTTTTATCGTTTCGGGCATCTAATTTCTTTTCTTCATCCATATAGAATTTTTCTAGTTCATCTGAATTATGGATGTTTACTTTTGTGTTAATATTTCTGCTCATAATGTTTATCTCCTTTCCGTTCCTGTATGAGTGTCAGGAACTAATATTGTTATATTTGTTTGTATCTTTATAGATATAATGTTTTTAAAAATAAAAAGTAGCCACTAAACCGAAGTTTTAAGTAGCTACCATCACTGAACTTTTATCTTTCTCTTTATTAAGAACTTTACATACTATTGACAAATTATGTCGTAGTATGTTATAATTTACTTAATTAAAGAGATAAGATTTTAAGTAGTTTGGTACTTAAAACTTCACGGAAACATCAGTCTGCTCAAACTGATGTTTTTCTCTTTATAATTAATCCTATTATATCATATTCTGATAGCTTCAGTCAATAGCATTATATCTATAT
>CATOLC010000105.1 GCA_951800855.1 uncultured Ruminococcus sp. | reverse complement strand
TACCAATATTGTCCTCCTTGTTCTACATCTTTTATAGCAGAACCAAATGGATTTTCAGGATCTTTCTTAATAGGTTTAAGAACTTGTTTAGCATCTTTATCCATAGACTTCATTGGTACATCTTTCTTCTTATTAGTATTAAATACAACATCTATACCATCGGGCATATTATCCGAATAAACAGCCATACCTTTAGCGTAGTGAGTTCCGTCCACTAATATACGAACTTGAGCATAACGAGATTCACCAAGACTTAAGTCTTTTACACCTCTTCTAATTTCAATAATTCCATCTTTATCATCACCAGTAAATCCATCAGGACCTTTTTCGTCAGCATATCTTATCTGTATTCTTTTAGAATCTAAACTGGCTGGATAATGAAATTTCTTTTCTAGAGTGTCGCCACCATCTCTTGAAATATATTCATGAAGGGTTTTAACCTTTTCATAATCATATACTTCTTTAGGAACCTTACCATCTTTAGTAGCAATATCTTTGTCTACTAGAACCATTTGGGTTGTTTGTTTATTTTTATTAGTAGGTTGGGGTATTCGATTAGAATATACTCCATATCCTTCTGATTGTAACATATACAAAGCAGCATCAAATTTAGTTCTAGAAATACCTAATTCGATTTCGGTGTCAATACCTACATCAATCATTTTATCTTTTTTAATTCTCTCACGGAGTGCATCCGCAGTTTTTCTTACTTCTAACATTTTATTTTTAGAAGATTCGTTTAGTAATGATCTGACACTTGATTCATTGATTCCCATCTTTCTAGCAATCTCTGTGTTATTCATTCCCTCTTTGTCTCGCAGTCTTTCAGCAGTTCTAACTTTGTCTAATCTGCGTTCATTATTACAAAGGGTTTTCTCCATACGATACTCTTTTACTGATAAACCAAAGTCTCTTTCGATATTTTCTGGAGTTTCTTTCCAGCCTTTATCTCTCAGCTTTTCAATTCTACCTAAGAAGTCCATTGAATGTTGGTAGTCTTTTTTACCACTACCCCACGGATATCTTCCCGATCTACGTGGCATTCCGTAATGTTCTAAGAACTCTTCGTCGGTCAATTCTGCTGAGCCAAGATAACTTTTAATTTCTTCAGCAATCTTATTCATATCTAGATCCTCCCTTCATTTTCAATTAGAATATTATTTAAATGCACAATTTTATCCATGATCGGCACAATATCTTCCGCAGTAGGTTCATGAACTAAAATCTCATCATTTTGATATATTCTTAACTCAATATCAATCTCACTAGGTTTCACTTTGTATTCCAGACAGAAGAGCGCTGCATAAACTTCAAGCTGCTCCATTTTAGCAGGATGTGTCCCAGTTTTAAGATCGTGGATTCTTAATTTGAATCGAGCTCCTACCTTTCGAAAACAAATTGTATCCGTTGTACCAAAAAAATAGTCTGAATAATACAGAACTACCTCTGGTTGCATTTTAAAACCTATAGCATCATTTACGTATGCATATAAAGTTTTTTTTGATTTAGGTTGCTTAATACCTAAAAGAATTGTTTGTCGAGCCCAGTCATGTAATACAGTACCTTGCTCGGCAGCCCTAAGATTTTGAAAAACTTCAATAGCTTTTTCATCATCATACCTTAACCAGCTCGATTTACTTGCTCCGAATGGTGCATGTAAACCTTCAAGATTGTCGTGTTTGTTAAATACCATCTTAATCTTTTCCTTTCATAAATTACTCTTTGAATAAATCTGTAAGATCTTTCAAGACTTCATCCTTGTTTTCAGGAAATATAAATCTTGAAAACGACATATTGTTCATTGTGTTAACATAATACTCTTGATTTGGTTGCTTAGGTGCTTTAGCACTTCGCTTATTTTCAAGAGTTGCCCATTTGTCTTTGTATAATATTAGTAAGTCTGGTATCCCCTGAATATCACCAGAATCTAACTTAGTTACTATACAACCTGGAAATCTTTCCTTAAGTTCTTTTTTTAAGTCGGACTGAAACTTACTTTCAACTTTACTCATAAGTCACATCCTTTCTCTCCAAAAATATAAAGACAAAAAGAGAATGTGTGAAATAGGTCACATTTTAAAAAATGGACGATTATTTCCTCTTTCTCTCTATAATAGTAGATGTTTTTCGCGCGACCAAAAAAATTAAATATTTAAGTAAAGATCATCTACTGTAATATTTAATATTTCAGCCATACGCTTAAGCCTCACATAACCAGGATATGCTCTACCAGTAATATATTTATTAATCATTGGTTGGCTTATTCCTAGTCTGTCTGCAAATTCTTGTTGATTAATATGTCTTGCTTTCATCCAAAATAATAAACGTCCTGGAAACTCTTTACGATGTTGTTCGTCTGATAGCGGAGCATCAATTTTGGGTAATCCTCTTATAGAGTGATCAGACAAATCAAATAGATCACGTCCGCCATTTTTATACTCTACAATTAATTCCCAATCGTTTAATGCATGAAAATTTTTTACATCTTCTACATTTGTAAATGGATAATATGTCAAGAATTGTTTATATAATCCTTCGTCGTCATATCTCCCTGCTATTAATCCAACATATTGACAGTCCATAAAATATAAAACCTCCTTTACTCTATTAGCAATTGTTTCTTCTTTTTCTAAGTACTTTCTGTTTATCGGCTTGTAAACTTTCTTCAGCTTTTTCTCCAGTATAGATAAGATTATTAATCAGTCTCATTCTGTTTCTAATTTTTCTTTTACTAGAATTTGTTTTAATATTGGGATTTTCTATTCTAGCCATTTCTAATTCTAGTTCAGCTAAGACTGCATATGCTGCTTCCAAAGTCTCATCTACCATTTTTAAAACTTCTTCATTTTGTTCCATAGCACTCATCCTTCTTAGTCAACACTAATTTTTTAGCATCATTCTTTTTTATCTCTTTTTCAAGTTCTTGTCTAGCCAAATATAAATCTTGCTCCAATCGTTTAATTTGTTCTTCTAGAAATGGAACCAACCATTCTAATTGTTCTTGCCTTGTAAAAGGCCTAATTTTACAATTTTCCACGATTTACCCTCTTCTTTAAAATTTTATAACCTTTTTGTTATAATTATTAAATTCTGGCCAAAAACCCACTTTTGTAAGCAACTTTTCTATTTTTTTCTATTTTATAACCTATATGTTATAATTTACAAAAAAATCGTCCGGTTAAGAAAAAAAGTGGGAAAGTGGGCAAAAACGCCGCAAACCCGCATAAACACTGGGATTTTTGTGGCCACTTTTAGGTTTCAAAACCGGGCTTCTGCCCACTTTTTTTGACCAAAATGCCATTATAACCTATATGTTATAATGCTAAAACCCACTTTAAATTTGACCAAAACCCACTTTTTTTGACTAAAAATGGCCAGAAATTTTCAACTTTTCGTCCGTACATTTCACTGAAATTTCCTCCAAAATTCAGTCAAAATCCCCAAAAAAAACATCTA
>CATOLC010000104.1 GCA_951800855.1 uncultured Ruminococcus sp. | reverse complement strand
ATAGAACACTTCCCGTTTTTGTTAGTTTTTCATCGGCTGCCTTGGTGGATAATGAAGAAGAAAAATTTAAAAAATGGATGTTATCAAAAATTTTATTTGTACTCCAAGGACAGTTGAAAGAATTAGGCTTATTAAAAACTATAAAAGAGCAAATTTAAAATTTATTGTCAAAATGCACAAAAAATAAGACATCAACCAATTTAAGGTGTATACTGTAGTTACCACACTAACAGTGCCTAAAAAGGAGGATGTCTTATGGGTAACAGTATATACCATTCTTCAGTAATTTTGCATTATAATCGTTTTTTGCTTCTGGCATTTTACCTTCAAACTTCTGTATATTTACCACACAAATTTCACCAATAGCTTTACTACCAATATCCGTTGAAAGAGGCTTATTCAGTTCTTTGCTAAAATCCGTCTTATTTTCACAATGAATTGTATTCAGCCCTCTATTCGTAAACTCAATGCTTGCTTGTGTAAGCAGATCAAGCCTGTCCACCACAAAGAAAAATCTTGTGCTGATCTCTTTCTTTGCATAATAATCCCTGATAACACGATTAGAAAAGGCGGTTATCGCTGTTTTCCCAGAACCTTGTGTATGCCAAATAATGCCACCCTTACCGCCAGATTCTAATCTTTCAATGATTTTTCTGGTAGCAAAAAACTGAGGGTAGCGCATAATGTGTTTCTCTGGAATCCGGCTGCTTATAAACATAATTCCATACTGCAGGAAATATAAAAATCTTTCTTTATCAAATACGGAAGTTACAAAACGATTACAAGGAGTTGTTTCTTTTAAGTTCTCAGCAAATTCTGGCGTATCGGTTTCGGCTGGATTATAACCACAGTCTTTCATTATATACTTGATCGTATCTATGCCAATATTTTTATATGGATAAGAGATGTGATACTGCTCATCATCTTCCCTGAAAAATGAAAAGCTGGTATTCTTTCCATTTGGCGTAGTATAAAATGATCCAGCCTTTACATCTTCCGCATCATCATCTTCTTCGTATTCCATATTATTTGAAAAAGAAGCGAACTGAATAAGATTGAAGAACTTCCTGTAATCTAGATTCTGCAATCTCTTGTTTATCATTCTGTCAAATTCTTTCTGTATTCCACCATCATTATTAGGCTTCTTTACCTCCAGAAACGCCAGAGGCATCCCATTAATAAGAATATTTATGTCTGGTCGGAAAGAGCCTTCCTCCGTACCCTCTACCACACTAAACGGAAATTCATCCACAACTGCAAAATCATTTTTAGAAATATCTTCAAAATCTATAAGTTTTACTTTATCTTTGGGATCAATAAGCCAATGATAGAACTCTTTGCCTAAGTCGTTATTTTTTAGGAGATTATGAATATCTGTAATAATGCTCTTAATCTCATCATAGGTAAATTTCCTGCCGTTGATTATCTCAAGCGCAGGCTTAAACCTACTTACAAAAATCTTTGTATTGAAATCTAAATCAATATCATCTGCTTTGAGTGACTGATAATTATAATCCAGTCTTAGAAATTGAATCGTGGCTGGAATTTTCACTCTGGTATCTTCATTAAATACTGCCATCTATTCTATCTCTCCAATCTTATCTTCTAACTTTTCTATATCTTTTATAATAATTTCCTTTTCCGTAAGTTCATACTTTCCTCTTTTTCCCTCAATTGAAAGCAACACATTATCATTTCTTAGCTGTTTGAAAACCTTATTCATAGTTATGCTGATTACACCATTCAAGGGTGCCATCTCCGCTTGAGAGAGTGGAATATATTTTGTGCCATCTAGCAGCTTAATCTAACAAGAATACATATACTTCAAAACCTTTATAAATATTTTTATGTCTATTATATTTGAAACTTGGCTCTTAGACAATTCCTTTTTATAAAAAATTATTAAAATAAGTATGATTCATACTGTTGTTATCACTATAAAACAGCTTTAATATAAAAAAATTCATAATCTCTGACCCAGTAGGGCTGTCAAGATTTCTGGTTGGTACTGTATAGTTAGTAACATTACATGACCAAAACGGACACACCCCAGAAATAAGGCGGCTGCCTGCCTTTTCAGCCTGCAACCGCTTTTTCCTTACCATGCAATATCACTGTCTTTCAAATATTCCCCATTGTCTATTCTCTGTTCTGCCGCTTCCAGCTGCTTTTGCTCTTCTGGCGTCAGCTTTGTAAAATCCGGGTCCCAGGCAAGTACCAACCGTTTGATAAGCTGGCTTGCAAGTTCCTGTTCGCTCTCCGGCAGCATTTCTAACATCCTGACCGATTCTTGAACCACCTGTATCATGCTACCTACTCCCCATACACCTTCAGCGCATCCACCGCCGTTTTCATCATCTGCTTAATTTCCTCGCTGGTCGTTCCCATCCGCTGTGCCAGTTCTTCCACGGTCGCTTCCCTGCCAAGTTCCTCAGCCATCTTTTTAGAAACCTCCTGCAAAACATTAATCCTGGCCAATATCTCTTCCCCGGCCTTCTCCTCCTGTTCCTGTTCGGCTAAAAGTTCCTGGAGGGCTTTAAGCATTCTGTCCCGGGCAAAGCTGAGAAAATCCCCTTCCCGGTATTCTAAAACCGCCATCGTAAGGGCTAAGTTGGCTTCCTGCACAAGATCATTGGCATAAATCCCCTTATCCCGAAAATCCTTGGCAACGGCCAGCGCGAAAATCAAATGGCCTTCAATTAATCTGTCCCTGGCCCCCTGATCTCCTGCCGCCGCCTTCGGCAGCAAGTCCGCTCTCTCCTTATCATCACAGGGCTTAATCCCCCTTAATTCATCTAAATACATCTGGTAATAGGTTTCGTTCATTCCGCTTTCTCCTATCTATAAAATTGAACATTACTGCTCACATGTTCACGGCAACAATTGAACATCATGTTTCTCCATTGTTCTACATAATCTTTTATTTTACAAACTTCTCTTTACAAGCCTTTATCTTTAGTGGTAAAATAACTTTATACTTATAAGAATGACTAATAAATGAAGGGAAACAAAAATCCATGGACATCAATTACGAACTTTATAAAGTCTTTTACCATGTTGCGGTTACCTTAAGCTTTTCGGAAGCATCCAAACAGCTTTTTATCTCCCAGTCCGCAGTCAGCCAGTCCATCAAGGTTCTGGAAAAAAAGCTGAACCAGACCCTTTTTATCCGCAGCACCAAGCGCGTCCAGCTCACCCCGGAGGGCGAAATCCTGTTTAAGCATGTGGAACCGGCGATGAACCTTATCCGCAAGGGCGAAAATCAGCTTCTTGAGGCCAATACCTTAAACGGCGGACAGCTTCGGATCGGTGCCAGCGACACCATCTGCCGCTATTACCTGGTCAACTACTTAAAAGAATTTCATCTCCGCTATCCAAATGTGCATATTAAGGTAACTAACCAGACCTCTTTAGCCTGTGCCGGACTTCTTGAAAACGGTCAGGTGGACTTTATCGTTACCAACTATCCCAACTCCGGGCTTTCCAATATTCAAAATGTACGGA